>CAVVZW010000223.1:0-12463 GCA_963752265.1 uncultured Alphaproteobacteria bacterium | reverse complement strand
CACAACCCTTCCAAAGTTGTTTACGCCAGGATCCAGCTTTTTTCATACTTGAACACCCCAGAATATTTTGTCGTAGTTGGTGGGCCGGATCCAGTTTGGCTCGCCCGCGCTCGCGAGCAAGCCGGGGGCGGGCTCGTGACCATTGGTCGGTAGTTAACCACGCGCCGTTCGGCGGCGCAGTCGAAAAGCTGCACGAAGCATGGGCCCACCTGCAAACGACCCTCTAATTGAGATATGATATGACCGACGATCATACTATGACGGACTTTGAGGTTGCTCTTATGGACAGTCTCAAGGTGCTGATCGAGGTGCTCGTAGCAAAACAAATAGTCAAACCGGAAACACTCGACAAAATGCTGCAACGACAAAGCGAAGCTTATCCGCCCACGACAATGGACGGAGCGATCTTCGTGGTCGGCGAACTTCACCGTGTTCTGAATGACCCCCAACGCACTCAGATTCGAGACTTTCTAGATGCACCAAGCGAGGGCAATGCTTGAAAATCAATATTGGCGGGTCCGCCGATCGTTGATTGTGCTTTAAAAACGATTTGCTCAATACAATCCCCCCCCCGATTCCGGTCCCTGATCGCTCTTAAAATACCGGAACGTTCTGGCCACCGTAGCCGATCGAATAGCTTGATCCGCCAATGCTGCCGCCGATCGCGCCGGCAGCGAGATCACTGGCGCCGCCGGTGTAGAGGCTGGCAACGGCCGCGACACCCTTAATCGCTGCACCAACGAAGTCGCCGATCTCTGCGGTCTTACCCGCCGCCTCGGTCTCGCTTGCGATGTTCTCAAGCCCCGCCGCCGTGGCCTTCGCAGCCGAGGACATGGTTTGATAGGACTGCTGCTGTTCCTGATATCCGGCCGTCTGGATCAATCCCTGCTGGCCGGTGACGGCCTTGGTGAGCGCGCCCTGCGATGCGCTGTCCCGCATCAAATCAAGCGCCGAGCCGGACGATGAAAAGCCAGCACTGGCGACGTCCGCCTGCTGCCCGCCGATCGCCAATGAGGTCGAGCGGTCGATCTGCGCCTGTTTGATCGCGGTCGAGGCTTCCGTGTATTGCGCGTTCTGACCGGCAAGCGTGGCGGCCAGATCATAATTCGAAGCCTCCGCAAGATCGCCCTGCGCCTGGATATTGAGGCCCTGCGCCTTCATATTGGCCTGAGACTGCGCGCCGAACGCATTGAAGAGGTCGGTGACTGCACCGCCCGCGTCAGTGATGGTTGATGCCCCGAATGCCATGGCTCAATTGACCCTTCTGCCGTATTTATCCCGGACTGCCTTGAGCAGCTCGACGATTTCCAAAGTCTTCAGTTTCAGGGAGACATCCCGCTTCCGAATGGTCGCAAGGATGTTGTCGCCAAGTTCGATCCACTCGGGGCCCTCCCCGCCGCGACGAAAGATCGTTTCGACATCACGCTCGAATTGCAAAAGGCGCCCAATCCACACTGGATCAGCGCTTGCCGCCTCAGCGAAAGCCGGCGCCGCACGGATCTCGTTGAAAAAGCCTTCCACCGTGCTCACAGGCCCTCCTTCTTGACCATTTCGATGCCGTCGCGAAGGATCGCCTGATATTCCGAAACCGGACGGACGTTGCCGCGTTCGTGGTCGTAAGAGACAAATTCAAGCAACCGCCTGACGGCCGAAACCGCGGCCAAGGCCGGGATTGTGGACAACTCAATAGCGGTCGACCTTTCGCTCCTGAAGCTGGCGGACGAGGCTCTTCTCTTTCCGTCCTTTGCAGGTGCCAAATCCGACCTGACGCGCCCCCGTGATCCACGGGCAGTAACACGGGGCTTCACGAAGCTTGCGGGCAAGCTCGGTTTTCCTGAACTCCGGTTCCATGACCTGCGGGGAAGCCACGGCACCCAGCTGCTTCGCCGCGGCGTCCCGGTCGACGTCGTCGCGCGGCGCCTGGGCCACGACCCTTACACGCTGCTGAAGTCCTACGCGAAGGAGATCGCGTCCGATAAGGACGACATCACCAAGACGCTTGCAGGCATGATCGGTCTGTAGAACGACCGCAGAACGACTTTGGGACACAACTTGGGACAAAGTCATCAGGGAAGGCGTTTAAGACACCGAATAAGCCATTGATCTTGCTGGCAGGAGTGGTAGGGCTCGAACCTACGACCCCCGGTTTTGGAGACCGGTGCTCTACCAATTGAGCTACACTCCTGTGGGAAGGCAGCCGTGCCGCCGTTCCGCGCCGTTTCAAGCATAGGCCACGGCCAGATGGCAAGGGCGAAGCGCCATCGGCGCTCCGAAGTCTTCCAGATCATTTGTTAACTTCGGTCTTGCCGTGCCACGGCGCATTCGCGATTTTCGCCGGTGCCCGGCGCATTCTCGAAAACGCAGCGGTCGGGAGGATCTCCGCAAACCTTGTCCAGTTCGCGAAACCCGACGCAATGACCGTCCGGAGCGCGGTAGCCCGGACCGCCTGCGCATCCGCAGCCATGGCATCGCGGCGCTCGGGACAAGCCGCCTGCCCGGTCGATAGCGGCCAAACCGCAAATGCGGTGATCAGCGCCAGAGAACCAAAGCACAACGCGCCTTGACCCGCGTTCATCGCCGCCTCCTCCCAATGGGCACTCTACACCCACCATTCCGTGAAGGTGTAATGCGCGCCACTGTTCAATCCGGAACTTCTGCGCCAAACTCCCGACAACAAAGCCAAAGGGAAACCATCCATGACCGCGCAAACGGCCGCAAGGCAAACCTCAGCCCCTCAGACCCCGCCTTTGCCGGACGCCAGGCCGGAATTGCTGGGGCTGTCGCCCTCGCGATTGCAGCGGATGTCGGACGTTTTCCAGCGCGAGATCGACAAGGGAACCATGCCCGGCGCGACCGTCATGGTCGCAAGAGGCGGCCAGATCGGCTGGTTCGACGCGCTGGGTCAGCAAAATCCAGCCGGAAGCGCCCCGATGGCGCGGGATTCGATCTTCCGCATCTTTTCCATGACCAAGCCGATCGTGTCCGTCGGCGTCATGGCGCTGTTCGAGGAAGGCCACTTCCTGCTCGACGACGCAATCGCCAAATTCATTCCCGAATTCGCCGACCAGAAAGTTGGCGTCGAGAACAACGGCCAGCTCGATCTCGTGCCGTTGAAGCGCGCGATCACCATCCAGGATCTCTTGCGCCATACCTCCGGCCTTACTTACGAACACACTGGTAACAGCCTGGTACAAAAGCTTTATCAGCAGTCGCGTGTGCGCAGCCGCAAAATCAACAATGCCGAACACGCCGCGTTGGTCGCAAGCTTCCCGCTGATCTGCCAGCCCGGCGCGGAGTGGAACTACAGCCGGTCGACCGACATTCTCGGCCGCCTGATCGAGGTCATCAGCGGGAAGTCACTTGGCGCGTTTCTCACCGAACGCATTCTGGCGCCGCTGCAAATGACGGAAACCGCTTTTCATACCGGCAGCGAAAACGCGGACCGGCTGGCGGAGCCGGCCGCGACCGATCCATGGACCGGCGACAAAGTGCAACTCTTCAACATGCTCGAAAAGCCGGTGATTGAATCCGGCGGCGGCGGTCTTGTTTCCACCACCATGGATTACGCCCGTTTCGCGCAGATGCTGCTCAACGGCGGCGCGCTCGATGGGACCAGAATCATCAGCCGCACGACGCTGCAATGGATGGCGTCCGATCACCTCGATCCCTCCGTGAAGATTCAGGGCACGCTCACCCAGCCGGGCCACAGCTTCGGCCTCGGCTTCGGCATCCGCACCCAGGGAGGTATCGCGCCATTTTCGGGTTCGGTCGGTCAGTACTTCTGGAGCGGCATGGGCGGCACCTTCTTCTGGATCGATCCGAAGGAGGACCTGTTCGCTGTCTTCATGTCGCAGGCGCCCGGCCAGCGGGTCTATACCCGCACGCTGGTGCGCAACCTGGTGTATGCGGCGATTGAGTGAAGCTGGAACATTAAGTGGTGTCGTCCCGGCGAAAGCGGGGACGACAGTAGCAACACAAATCTCAACTAATCGTCGCGCCGCCGTCGATCACGATGGTCTGGCCGGTCGTGAAGGTGCCGGCGCGCGAGGCGAGAAATACTGCGGCGCCTGCGATTTCGTCGGGCTCGCCAATGCGCAACAGCGGCGAACGCGCGGTGGACGCCTTCAGCATTTCCGGATTTTCCCACAGCGCTCGTGCAAAATCAGTTTTGATCAGGCCCGGCGCGATGCAATTCACCCGGATATTGTATTGGCCGTATTCGCAAGCGAGATTGCGGGCAAGCTGCATGTCCGCCGCCTTCGAAATCGCGTAGGCGCCGAGCACGGTCGATCCCTTTAACCCACCGATCGAGGAGATGATGGTGATCGAGCCGTCCTTGCGCTCGATCATCTGCGGCACCACCAGCGAGATCAGCCAGTGATTGGCAACGATGTTGTTGTCGAGGATCTTGCGGAACTGGTCATCCGAGATTCCGGCTTGCGGCCCATAATAGGGATTGGAGGCCGCGTTGCAGACCAGGGTATCGATGGTGCCGAAAACACGGTTGGTCTCCTCGACCAGATGCTTAAGATCATCCTTGGTCGAGATGTTGGCGGCGACCGAGAGCGCAACCTGTTTGCCGGCCTTGTCGTTGATCGCTTTCGCCACTTCGTCGCAGGCCGCCTGCTTGCGCGAGGAAATGACGACCTTGGCGCCGTGGTCGGCCATATGCTCGGCGATCGCGCGCCCAATGCCGCGTGAGGAGCCGGTGATGACGGCGACTTTTCCAGACATATCGAAGATGGACATGTTTCAACTCCCCTCGTGATCTGGCGGCTTGTGCGCCGGTTTAATCAAGCAAGCTTGCTTGTCGTCACTTCAGGCCCCGCTGGCTGATGCATGGCCTTGTGCGCGGCATCGGCGATCCATGGCTGCTGGTTCACCATCGGCAGCCGCCAGTTGCAGATCGCTGGCGCTTCGCAATGATCGAGCCGCGTCACTGAACAATTGTCGATGTCGAAGGCAAGGCCTTTTTCTGGCTGGTTGCCGAGCGCCAACCCAATCGCCGCCTTGATCGTGCCGCCGTGCCCGACCGCGATCACGTCGCGGCCCGCATGCTCGGCCGTGATGCGGCCGATTGCGCCCGTGACGCGGTTGTACAGATCCATGAAGCTTTCCCCGCCCGGCGCGGGCTCGCCGATATCGGCAAACCAGTTGCTTCCGGCCGGCCGGCTGGCGAGAAACGCGGCCCGATTCATCCCCTGCCACTGTCCGAGGTTCTGTTCGGCAAAGGCCGCTTCCCTGGTCATTTTCGCAGGCTTCGGAAAGCCGGTATCCCAGATCGCCTCCGCCGTCTGATGCGTGCGCTGCAGGCTGCTGGCAACCCAGACCGCATGGCGTGGCAGGATTTTGGCCACCGCCTCGAACACGTGGCGGTCGCCGGTATCGCAAGCAATGTCCTTCTGGCCGTAAATGTTACCGCCGTCGGAGCGCACCGGCGCGTGGCGAACCCACCACCACCGCGTAACGACGACACCCGGTCTGTCGGAGTTGGACATCGCAAAGACCCTTCAATAATGTTCAGTTTGGTACGTTAGAGAACCCACCATCTCAAGTCACTTCGACGTTTGAAACTTTGTTTGCTACCTAGTTCCGCAAAGCGAAAACGCTGCGATACAACCAATCAAGGAAACAGCCATGGGCCGCCTCGAAGGTAAATCCGTCATTGTCACCGGCGCCGGCAGCGGCATCGGACGCGCGGCATCGCTTCTGTTCACCAAGGAAGGCGCGAAACTGATCGCGGTCGATCGAAGCGAAGGCGTGAAGGAGACGGTCGATCAAGTGCGCAAAGCCGGCGGCACGGCGGAGGCCGTCATCGCCGACGCTGGTTCAGAACAAGACGTGATCGCCTACATCGGCAAGGCGGTTTCCACCTATGGCAAGCTCGATGCGATCTGGGCCAATGCGGGTGTCAGCGGCGGGCTGGTGCCGCTCTCCGAACAAACGATGGAGCATTGGCAGGAAATCCTGCGCATCAACCTGCTCGGCCCGTTTCTCGCCATCAAATACGCGATGCCGCATATGATCAAACAGGGACACGGCGCGATCCTCTGCACGGCTTCGGTGGCTGGCCTGAAATCAGGCGCAAGCGGCCATCCCTATGCGGCGAGCAAGGCCGGCGTCATCAGCCTCGTGCAAACCACCGCCTATTCGCTGTCCGGAACCGGCGTGCGGATCAACGCGGTGTGCCCCGGCCTGATCGAGACCGGCATGACCAAACCCGTGTTCGACCGCGCCAAGGAGCGCGGCACCCAGGACAAGATCGGTCAGCTCAATCCACTCAAGCGCGCCGGCCAGCCGCATGAGCTGGCGGCGATGGGCCTGTTCCTGCTCAGCGACGAAGCGTCATACGTCAACGGCCAGGCGTTTCCGGTCGATGGCGGCCTCACCGCTTCGATGCCGTATGCGGGCAAGCCGATCTAGCGCAAGGCGGTAGCCGTCCAACCTTCATTGCGAGGAGCGCAGCGACGAAGCAATCCAGTACTTTGCAGCAACAAAGCTGGATTGCTTCGCTTCGCTCGCAATGACGGGCGGATATGTCTTCCGTCGCGCGTTAGCGACTACTTCTTCTCAAGCGCATCGACCAGCGGCTGGATCGGCGCCGCGCCGCTGCCGTGACCGCCGGCCCACAAGTGCGGCATCACGCCCAACTTGCGCAAGCCTGCGACGAACTCCCGATGCGAAGCAAGCGCGCCGGGAACGTCGCGCGTTGGCGACCAGAGATCGACCACCCAGCCGAAATCGGCATCCGGGATCACGGCAACCAGCGAGTTCTTCGCGTGCGAACTGTTGACCAAATACAGATCGATCTGGCGCGTGCCGTCTGTCAGCGTCATTTTTTCGCTGACTTCGACAAGGCCGACCTCGCGAGGCTTCTGCCATAGCTCGTCGTTGCGCACACGGTTGGGCGTGTGCATCTGGGCGGCGAAATAAGCGCGGTCACCTGCAGGAAAGATCAGATCGGCGCCTTTGGACGCAAACACCCGTGCACCGTTGACGTGGTCCATGTGGTGGTGGGTCAGCACCAGATATTTGAACGGCTTGCCCGGAAACCGCCGCGCAGCCTCCGCGACTGTCAGCCGCGACATCTCGTTGGCGATCGGCGCATCAAAGGCCACGAGATAATCCTTCATCTCGACCACCAGCGTGTTGTGGCTGCCGCCCGTGATGTGCCAGACGCCGGGCTTCACTTCGGTCCAGATATTGCCCGGCACGACCGCGGGATCGAAGGCGAGTTGATCTGAATCGATGAACGATCCCCAATTCGCTCGCCGCAGCATCCATTGATAATTGACCTGCTCGGGCGCTTTCTGCTTCGCGGCGGTCTCGGTAACGATAGCGGGAATTCGGAACAGGTCGGCACCAAGCACGGGATTGAGGACAACGTCATCCACATAAATGTGCTGAACCTCGTGGCCGTTGAGGGTGAACGACTGATCGAACGCGAACTTAACACCGCCGACCTCGCGCCAGTCCGACAGGATCATGTCGTAGTTGCTATCGCCCCAGACCCCGTCGGCATCGATGGTGCGGATGCGCGCCGGCAAACCATCGTCGCCGAACAGCATAATCCACTCGGCATCGTCGGCCTTGTACGAAACGACCGCAAACGTCCTGCCGTCGATGGTCTCATCCGGCAGCGCTGAAAGGCGTTCGGGGTGCCCCTGCGTGTCGAGCAGCAGCCGCGGCGACATCCGATGCAATTCGCGCCGGTTCGCAATCACCCGTGACGCGCTCATGGTGTGCAGGGATGGATTGGTCTCCTTGGCCTGACGCGACAGCACGATGTTGTCTTCGCCAAGCACATAGCCGACGCCATCGGCGAACACCTCCGAATAGATAAAGGTGCGCTTCATCGGCGCGATCCGATAGCGCACCCAGTCATAACGAGCGCTGCCGTGCGCGATATCCATCGACAGCGTGAACCGCGATTCGCCGCCGAGCCGATTACCGATGTCAGGATCGAGCGTCTCCTGCGGATCCCAATGCTTGTGTCTGGCCGAGATCGAGAGCGTCGCGATTTCAGACAGCTTCTTTGCGCCGCCGAGCTTTTCAACGGCGCGCGAAACTAACGTGGAAGGTTCGGCGGCAAGGAGAGGCGCAACGCCGGCGACGACCGCGAGAAAGACTGAGAGCAGTGCTGCAACCACCACGCGGTAAAAACGTAACATTGGAGATTCTTTTTGAGCGATCATGTTCGATGATGGTAGTAAATTCGCGTACGGGGCTCCGGCCGTGACCCGAAGCGCTCAGGCTTGATCAAATGTCCTCCGGTCCCTTTTCCTCTGCACGTGTACGAATAGCCTTCCTCGCTCTGTTTGTCATGGCTGCGGCTGCCGTTTACTTCGTGCCGGACCTCGGCAAGCTCCAGCAACGCATGTCTTCCCGCGAACAGGCGGCATTGCCGGAGATCACGAGCCCGAGCCAGATCGAGGACGCGCTCAGACAACGGCCCTCGGATAAACTCCTTCGGATGCTTGCGGCCGCGGCCAAGGCAGCCAACGACACGAGAGGCGCGATCGACCGGCTGTCGGCCCAGATCGAACCGGCGGGACTGTCCAGGGAAATCAATTTCGCCTCCGTTACCCGCGGCGACCTCGACGCTTTCCGCCGGGATCTAAAGGCGGCGGAAGTCAATTCTACCGCTTTTCTTCCGCGCTACGGCGCTATCTTCAAGGCCGAGCACGACCAGGTCGAAAGCGCAGCCCTCTCGCTCCACCTACCGGCCGAGATCGCCAGCCGGGGTTTGGAAGGCCTGACGCAACGACAGGCCAAGGCTCTCAATGCAATTTCGCTCACCTTGGCGGCACGCGCCGACTATTATCGCGCCTACGACAAATACATCGCATTCCTGTCAGGCGAACTCGGTTCCTTCAAGGTCGCCGACGGACAATTCATTTTTCCGCTGCCACGCACCGTCGAGCGTTACAACACCGCAGCGCAGGCCATGACATCGGCTGCCAAGCGCGTCAACGACCTCGAAACAGACCTGAAAAAACAGAACCAGCCGCTACCGGAAGAATGGATTCAGTTGACTGGCGCCAGGTAGCTGGTGACGGTGGCGGGTGGCCGCATAAAAAAATCAGCGGAGTAACGGACCTCATGCAGCGCAGCCAGAATCGCATCCTCACCACCCACACCGGCAGCCTGCCGCGCCCGCCCGCGCTGACGAAGCTTTATGCCATGAGTTCGCGCGGAGAGCCGGTCGATTCCAAAGAGATCGATCAGGCCGGCCATGCTGCGCTGCAAGAGATCGTCCCGAAGCAGATCGAGGCCGGAATCGACATCGGCAATAATGGCGAACAGCAGCGCGAAGGATTCTTTCTTCATGTCCGTCACCGGATGACGGGTTTCGGCGGATCTTGGAAGCGATGGCCGCGCGCGGACGTCGAAAGCTATCCGGTGTTCAAGCGATCGCTGGAGCTACAGAACTCGGGCAAGGAAATGGTCAGCAACTTCGCGCCCCCGAAAGTGATCAGCGAGATCAATTATATCGGCGCGGCCGAGGCCACGCGCGAATGTACCGATTTCCGCGCGGTGCTGGAGGGGCGCCAGCGCGCCGGTAAAAGCGGCTTTGTCGAAGCGTTCCTGACCGCCCCCTCCCCCGGCATCGTGGTGGCTGCGATCCGCAATGAACATTACGACAGCGAGGACGCCTATCTCGCCGCGGTCGGGCGCGCGCTTCAGGTCGAATATGAAGCGATCGCAGCGGAGGGTTTTCTGCTTCAGCTCGATTGTCCCGACCTCGCACTCGAACACCACATCTCGTTTCAGGATCGCCCGCTCGGCGATTTTCTCGGCTTCGTCGAGCGCGTGGTGGAAACCATTAATGTCGCGATACGTAATATTCCGCGCGAACGAGTTCGTATGCATGTCTGCTGGGGAAACTATGAAGGACCGCACGATCGCGATGTGGCGCTGGAAACGATCCTGCCGTTGATCGCCCGCATGAATGTCGGCGCGCTGGTGCTGCCGTTTGCCAATCCCCGCCACGCCCACGAAGTGCGCTGCCTTCAGGGAAAAGCGATCGCCGACGACCAGATCGTGGTCGCCGGCGTCATCGACTCCACGACGAACTTTGTCGAACACCCCGAAGTGGTGGCCGAGCGGATTGAACGCGTCGCCAAAACCCTTGGCGATCCCTCCCGTGTCATGGCCGGAACGGATTGTGGCTTTGATACTTCCGCCGGCGCTGGCCGCGTGGCGGAAGATATTGTGTGGGCGAAGCTCGCAGCTCTAAGCGAAGGCGCCAAAATCGCATCAAGCCGGCTGTTTTGAACAGCCTCGCACGCCGTCCTAGCCGTCCGCGACGTTTCGGAGCACGATCTCCGATAGCCTGACCACGAGTTTTCTCAAGCGTGCATTTTCTTCAAGCAGCGACACAATGTCGTCGCCTGAGCCGTCGTCGTCGGTAAAATCGTCACGCCCAAATGGCGATCCATCGCGTTCTTCCAGTGCATTATATAGCGGTTGCGCGGGTACCATGGCCAAATCCCCAATACTTTTAATAGCCGAACGAATCCCCAGTCTCTCCACAGCCGGGAAGATGATGTGAATCGAGGGCAGATATGGGACGGAAATGGGAATCTGTTGCGGCGCATTGCGGCGACTTTGACGCACGCGTCGAAAAACCCTGCCACAATGCTCGCAAAAGCTGTAGCTCGCCCGGACGGGAGCGCATCTGTACCGCGGCGCGGGACGAGGTTACCTCTGGCTACCCCGCGATGCGGCCTTCGACGGCATAAAATACGCATAGACCGAGGCTCGCCCAGACGGCCAAGCTGAAATAAAGCGACATCCACGCAATTTCTTCTTTCCACTCGGCCAGATCGTGCGTGACGACCCAGCGCGTGCTCACGTCACGAAGTCCCTCCAGCGGCCCGAGGCCCCTGTTGCCGCCGGCGACATCGGCCCGCCAGCGCTTCAGATACATCGGCACGTCGACCGTCATCAAAAACGCGAGATAGACCACGATGCCGACAACCGAGATCGCAAGCACGGCGCGAATCGCGCCGTCGAACTCCGGCAATATCAGGCAAAGCCCCACACCGGCGATGAAGAAGGCCACCGCCCAGAGCGAGTTCTCGATCGCGTTGTAGAGATAGTTGGTGGTGACAACCGCATACCAGGAGAAGCATTCGGCGATCACGATCAGCGGCAGGATCGCCCAGGCCGCGTTCACCGCCGTCGGCGCTCCCGCCGCTGTTCCTAATTGCAGCAGGATCATCGTCCACTGCGCGGCAAAACAGACCTCCGCCACGGTGGCCACCGAACGGCCGACAGCGACGCTCGACAACCAGGTATCGAACAGGCAAATCCGTTGCACGTCGGCGCGCGGCAAGAACGAGCGAAAGGCACAGCCGAACACATAGGCCGCACTCAGCAGGAGCATGATCTCCATGCCCGGCACGCGGCCGGAGCTGCCCGCATCGTGAAGCTGCCGGTACATCAGAATCCAGGCAGCGATATTGACGCCGCTGACCACCGTCAGCATGACCCACCACCAGGACACCGGATTTGACCAGGCCAGTGAGTTTGATCGCGTCTGAAATTTCGACCGCATTGACATCTCCGTGTAACTCAACGGACATCTATAAGTATTAATTCTGTCATAAAATATGGCGAATCACGACAGGAGATTTGTGACAGTCGCCCCTTCCCGTGCCGCCGCCGCAGGGCACCAATGCCGGCTCGGGGCTATGAACGCCGGTCGCTACAGTCGCCGATTGGTGTAAGAAGCCTTTAGCGGACTCACGAAGAAAGTCCGCGAATAACGGTCGGCTTTTGCGCCGACCCTTTCGGGAGGGGCCATGTGCGAGATCTGCAGGCGCGGTTTTATCAGCGGCGCGGCCGCATTGGGCGCTGCGGGGTTGTTTTCATCTCCCCTGATGGCGCAGGCCGCGCGCAGTGACGCCGGCTCAACACAGTTGCCTGGGCGCGGCGAATTCACCATCGCCAATGCCTATGTGATGACGATGGAGCGCGACTTCGGCGACTTCGCCGAGGGTTCCGTGCACGTGAAAGATGGAGAAATCGTCGCTGTCGGCCACGGTGTGAGCGGCGGCGAGATGATCGACGGCAGCGGCATGATCGTGATGCCGGGCCTCGTCGAGACCCACTGGCACATGTGGAACACGATCTTCCGCAGTTTTGCCGGCGACAGACCCGAGGACGGCTATTTTCCGACGGTGGCGCGCTTCGGCCAGCAGATGACGCCAGACGACATCTTCCAGAGCACACGGCTTTCGGCGGCGGAAGCGATCAACTCCGGCATGACTTTCGTGCACTCGTGGTGTCACAATGTCCGGAGCACCGCGCATGCCGAAGCCGATATTCGCGCGCTGACTGGGGCCGGCATCCGCGCCCGCCACTCCTGCGGCTGGCCGCAGGGCATGCCTGATACGCAATCGGCCGATCAGGCGCCGATCGAGAGCCTCGCTAAAAACTTGCGACGGAATGCGTC
>CAVVZW010000222.1:0-14962 GCA_963752265.1 uncultured Alphaproteobacteria bacterium | reverse complement strand
TGCTCGCGAAGTTCGACGCCGAGATTTCGGCGATGAAATTCATGGATGCCGGTCCGCGGCGGCTCGCCGGCATTGACTGCTTTGTGTCCCGCTCCGGCTATACCGGCGAGGACGGCTTTGAGATTTCCGTGCCGGCGGAACATGCTGAAGAGCTCGCCACGGCGCTGCTTGCCGACGATGCCGTGCTGCCGATCGGGCTCGGCGCGCGGGACAGTCTGCGGCTGGAGGCCGGGCTGTGTCTCTATGGGCACGATCTCGACACCACGACGACGCCGGTCGAGGGCGCGCTGGAATGGTCCATCCAAAAAAGCCGCCGCAAGGGCGGTGCGCGGCCCGGCGGATTTCCGGGTGCGAATGCGATCCTGAAGCAGTTCGAGCAAGGCGCGCCGCGGCGCCGGGTTGGTCTCAAGCCTGAAGGCCGCGCGCCGGTGCGCGAAGGCGCATCGCTATTTGCCGATGAGGCGTCGTCTCAGCCGATCGGCACTGTCACCTCCGGCGGCTTCGGCCCCAGTCTCAATGCGCCGGTCGCGATGGGATATCTGCCGCCCTCGCACGCCGCGCCAGACAGCCTCGTATTCGCGGAAGTGCGCGGCCAGCGGCTGGCGCTGCGGGTCGCACCGATGCCGTTTGTTCCCAACACCTACAAACGCTGAAGGATTTCGTATGACGACGCTTTACACGACCGACCACGAATGGCTTCGCATCGAAGGCGACACCGCCACCATCGGCGTGACGGATTACGCGCAGTCGCAGCTCGGCGACGTCGTGTTCGTCGAGCTGCCGAAGGTCGGGCGCACGCTCAAGAAGGCGGAAGCGGTCGCGGTCGTCGAATTGGTGAAGGCCGCCTCCGACGTCTATGCGCCGATTTCGGGCGAGGTTCTGGCAATCAACGACGAGGTCGTCGCGGAGCCTGCGCTGGTGAATTCCGATGCAGCGGGCAAGGCCTGGTTTTTCAAGCTGAAGATCTCCGACAAGAGCGAACTCGACGGCCTGATGGACGAGGCCGCTTATCAAAAGCATATCGCCTGATCCCTGGGGAAAGCCGATGACCGCGCCAATAAAGCCTCTCGCCGAACCCGCCACGACCTTCGCGCGCCGCCATATCGGGCCCGACCCGCGCGACGTCACCGCCATGCTTAAAGCTGTCGGCGCGACCAGCCTCTCTGCGTTGATGGCGGAGACGCTGCCTGCCTCGATCCGGCAGCAAGCGCCACTCGATCTCTGCGCGCCTTTGAGCGAAACCG
Organism: uncultured Alphaproteobacteria bacterium; assembly: GCA_963752265.1. Lineage (GTDB taxonomy): Bacteria > Pseudomonadota > Alphaproteobacteria > Rhizobiales > Xanthobacteraceae > Bradyrhizobium. The sequence continues at coordinate 13,718 of CAVVZW010000222.1, read as the reverse complement.
AGGCGCTCGCCCACATGCGCGAGCTGGCGTCGAAGAATCAGGTCTTCACCTCGCTGATCGGCCAGGGCTATTCCGGCACGATTTTGCCGGCGGTGATCCAGCGCAACATCCTGGAGAACCCGGCCTGGTACACAGCTTACACGCCCTATCAGCCCGAAATCAGCCAGGGCCGGCTGGAAGCCTTGTTCAACTTCCAGACCATGATCACCGATCTTACCGGGCTCGATGTCGCCAACGCCTCGCTGCTCGATGAGGCGACCGCGGCGGCCGAAGCGATGGCGCTCGCCGAGCGCGCAAGCCAGAGCAAAACCAGATCGTTCTTTGTAGATAGCGACGTTCATCCGCAGACGCTTGCGGTGTTGCGCACCCGCGCCGAACCCCTGGGGTGGAAACTCATCGTCGGCGATCCCCTCGCCGATCTCGAAGGCGGTGACGTGTTCGGCGGCCTGCTGCAATATCCGGCCTCTTCGGGGCGGTTGCGCGATCTGCGTCCGGCGATTGCGGCGCTTCACGCCAAAGGCGCGATCGCCATTGTCGCCGCCGATCTGCTGGCGCTGGCGCTGCTGGCCTCGCCCGGCGAGCTTGGCGCTGACATCGCGATCGGCTCGGCGCAGCGATTTGGCGTGCCGATGGGCTATGGCGGTCCGCATGCGGCCTATATGGCGGTGCGCGATGTGTTGAAGCGCTCACTGCCCGGACGGCTCGTGGGGTTATCGGTGGATTCGCGCGGGGCACCGGCCTACCGGCTGGCGCTGCAAACCCGCGAGCAGCACATCCGCCGCGAGAAGGCGACCTCCAACATCTGCACCGCGCAGGTGCTGCTGGCGATCATCGCCTCGATGTATGCGGTCTATCACGGGCCGGAAGGGCTGGCCCACATCGCGCGCACGATCCATCGCCGCGCGGCCGTGCTGGCAGCGGGATTGCGCAAGCTTGGCTTCGCGCTGCGATCGGAGGCGTTTTTCGACACGGTGTCGGTCGATGTCGGCGATAAGCAGGACAGGATCGTCGCGCATGCGATCGCCGAGAAAATCAATCTGCGGATCGGGCAAGGTACTCTTAAAGGCGTGCTCGGCATCGCGCTGGATGAAACCACCACCGCGGAGACCGTCGAAGCGGTATGGCGCGCTTTTGGCGGCAAGCTCGTTTATGCCGACATCGCGCGCGAGGCCAGCGACGCCCTTCCGGCGGGACTTTCACGCACGAGCGCGTTTCTCACCCATCCGGTGTTCCACGCTTATCGTTCGGAGACCGAACTACTGCGCTACATGCGCAAGCTCAGTGACCGCGATCTCGCGCTTGATCGGGCGATGATTCCGCTGGGGTCCTGCACCATGAAGCTGAACGCGACGGCGGAGATGATGCCGCTGACCTGGGCCGAGTTCGGCAGCCTGCATCCGTTCGCGCCGCGCGAACAGGCGGAAGGCTATCACGCGCTGTTTGCGCGGCTGGAGCAATGGCTATGCGACATCACCGGCTATGATGCGATCTCGCTGCAGCCGAATTCCGGCGCGCAGGGCGAATATGCCGGACTGTTGGCGATCCGGGGGCTTCATGCCTCACGGGGCGAAGGCAACCGCAACGTCTGCCTGATCCCTTCGTCGGCCCACGGCACCAATCCCGCCTCCGCCCACATGGCCGGCATGGAGGTCGTGGTGGTGGCGTGCGACGCGCGCGGCGACGTCGATGTGGCGGACCTGCGCGCCAAGGCCGCGCAGCACTCGAAAAACCTCGCGGCCATGATGATCACCTATCCCTCCACCCACGGCGTGTTCGAGGAGCACATCCGGGAGATCTGCGACATCGTGCATGGCCATGGCGGACAGGTCTATCTCGACGGCGCCAATCTGAACGCGCAGGTTGGGCTTGCCCGGCCCGGCGAATACGGCGCCGATGTCAGTCACCTCAATTTGCACAAGACGTTCTGCATTCCGCATGGCGGCGGCGGACCCGGCATGGGTCCGATCGGCGTGAAGGCGCATCTTGCGCCGTTCCTGCCGGGCCACCCCGTGAACGGCGACAGCGCGGTTGGTCCGGTGTCGGCCGCGCCTCACGGCTCGGCTTCCATCCTCACCATCTCCTATATCTACATCCTGATGATGGGCGGCGAAGGGCTGACCCGCGCGACCGAGGTGGCTGTTCTCAACGCCAATTACATCGCAGCCCGGCTGGAGAGCCATTTCCCGGTGCTGTATCGCAATGGCAGGGGCCGCGTCGCGCATGAGTGCATCATCGACCCGCGGCCGTTGAAGGCCTCAGCCGGAGTTACGGTCGATGACATCGCCAAACGCCTGATCGACTACGGCTTCCACGCCCCGACCATGAGCTTTCCCGTGCCGGGCACGCTGATGATCGAGCCGACGGAATCCGAATCCAAAGCGGAGATCGACCGGTTTTGCGAGGCGATGATTGCGATACGGCGCGAGATTGCCGAGGTTGAGGCTGGCCGCTGGAAGATCGAAGCTTCGCCGCTGCGTCACGCGCCACACACCGTGCATGACATTGCGGATGATGCGTGGGCCCGCGCCTATAGCCGCATTGAAGGCTGTTTCCCGGCAGGCACGTCACGGTCGGACAAATACTGGTGCCCCGTGGGGCGGATCGACAACGTCTATGGCGACCGCAACCTCGTCTGTTCCTGCCCGCCGGTCAGCGCGTATGCGGAAGCGGCGGAGTGACGGATTTCGTGTCCCGGACGCGGCGCAACGACGGGACCAATCACCGCGGTAGATTCGAATTACCGCGCACCGATTTTGGCTTCGTCATTGCGAGCGATAGCGAAGCAATCCAGAAAGCCACATCGCGGTCATAAGGACTGGATTGCTTCGTCGCTTTCGCTCCTCGCAATGACGGAGAAAGAGGCGCGCGACCCCGGAAACAGGTGCCGCGTGACGCCCCGCTTCACTCCTCCGCCGGCTCTTCGCCGTCGGCGTCACGCTCGGGCGTGCCGGCCAGAATCTGTTCGGAAATCAAACCCGAATTCTGGCGGATCGAGGCTTCGATCTTGGCGCTCATATCGGGATTGGCCTTGAGGAACGCTTTCGAATTTTCGCGTCCCTGGCCCAGGCGTTGGCTGTCATAGGAGAACCAGGCGCCGGATTTTTCCACGATGCCGGCCTTGACGCCGAGATCGAGGATCTCGCCCATCTTGGACACGCCCTCGCCATACATGATGTCGAACTCGACCTGCTTGAAGGGCGGCGCGAGCTTGTTCTTCACCACCTTGACGCGGGTGGTGTTGCCGACCACCTCGTCACGCTCCTTGATCGCGCCGATGCGGCGGATATCGAGGCGGACGGAAGCGTAGAATTTCAACGCGTTGCCGCCGGTGGTGGTCTCCGGCGAGCCATACATCACACCGATCTTCATCCGGATCTGGTTGATGAAGATCACCATGGTGTTGGATTTGTTGATCGAGGCGGTGAGCTTGCGCAGCGCCTGGCTCATCAACCGCGCCTGCAGGCCCGGCAGCGCGTCGCCCATTTCGCCTTCGAGTTCGGCCTTCGGCACCAGCGCCGCCACCGAGTTCGATCACCAGCACGTCGACCGCGCCGGAGCGCACCAGCGTGTCGCAGATTTCCAGCGCCTGCTCGCCGGTGTCGGGCTGCGAGATCAGGAGTTCGTCGATATTGACGCCGAGCTTGCGGGCATAAACCGGATCGAGCGCGTGTTCGGCATCGATAAAGGCGCAGATGCCGCCCTTCTTCTGTCCCTCCGCCACCGTGTGCAGCGCCAGCGTGGTTTTGCCAGAGGATTCCGGCCCGTAGATTTCAACCACCCGCCCCTTCGGCAGGCCGCCGACGCCAAGTGCTATGTCGAGCCCGAGCGAGCCGGACGACACCGTCTCGACATCCATCGAACGATCGTTCTTGCCCAGCCGCATCACCGAACCCTTGCCGAACTGGCGCTCGATCTGGGACAGCGCAGCGGAGAGGGCCTTACTCTTATCCATGGAGGATCCTTCGACGATACGCAGGGCAGAGACGGACATAGGGTGCTCCTTATGGCGGGGATTCGCGAACCGGACAAACATTGCGCGGGCTGAATCAGCGGATGAAGCAAATGTACACCATTTGTTCCATGTTCGCAATATGTTCTTTTTGAGAGGGGCGGTAATGTCCGTATTTGACCCCCGGTGTCCTAGTTTAAAGTTAGCAGTGTCCTAATTCACAAAAATTTCGCAGAGCGGAATACGATTTATGTCGACTAACGCACATAAGGAGAATCTAGTTAGTTGATCACCGTCTGCATCACGGCATCCACCCGGTGACTGAGAGTGTTGTGCTCCCGCCTGCTTAAGGGGGACTGCCATGACCGAAATTCAGCCCGCGCCGCGCCAACGTCCCTCAGTCAGGGAGACAGACCGGCGTCATTGCCCCAAGTGCCAAACTCCTATGGCCTTGGCCCCCCATGTACCGGGACTGGGGCATCTCGCGGGTCGCATCTTCGAATGCACGAAGTGCGGACATATCAAAGTCGCGCCGGAGTAAGGCCGCCTCAGTGGGCGGCCTCTTTCATTTTGGTTTTTCCAGTCGCGGCAGTGGCCTAATTTGAAATTGGCAGTGGCCTAATTTGAATAAGGTAGCCGTCAATTTGATCTATCTCAAATTCAGCCGGTGCGACTCGGTAGAGGTAGATCGAGCATTTGCCGAGCGGCCTGAGGGTGTCAGTTCCGGCTCCTTGCTAGGGGTCCGGATGCCCTCATCCGGACCCCGCTTCGTCAAACCGGAAGATGCGGGGGAGAGCGCCCTAATGACTATCTCTAGTTGGATCGAACGTCTCAAATGCCCCAAGTGCTGTAAGACTGGGGAGGCCACGCTTTCCGAGATCGGACCGTTCAAAAACCGTTTCGACAACGTTCCCGAAGGTTTTGAGGTTTTCACTAACCAATACGGCAGCTATCTCCGGTGTGAAGTCTGCTGCGTACCTGCCGTATAGGCCGCCTCAGTTGACGGCCTCCTTCATTCGTCATGCGCCAGTGGCGAGCGATCCGCGCGAGCCAGACTAACCGTGATGCCGCCTTCCCCCTTATAAACGAGATCGAAGATGTTGGCGGCCGTCTGAAGCCATTTCAGGCGATCCTTTGCAGACCAATCCGAGTCCGGATCTGGCAGCTTTTGCAACAAGCCTGGGATCAGCGGGACCCAGTACCGGGAGGCTGGTACTGGCCGGTTTCCATCGTAAATGGCTTGTTTCGAAATCCGCAGTGGCCTAATTTGAATTTGGCGCCGATCCACAGCGGCAAATATTCGAGTAGTTATTTGAGGTCTTGGGCCGGTTTAGCTCAGTGGTAGAGTCCATTATGGTTTGATGGGGGACGTTGGGTTCGAATCCCTTCAACCGGCACCAATTTTCGGTACTTTCCGTATTTAAAGGCTCGTGTCCTATTTGAATCCGGGAGTGTCTTAATTTTTTTAAACTGAGCAAAATTGAGCAGCGGACAAGATCGTCGATTTCCAGCATCCAACTAATCACCGCCCGGCCTCCATCGGTGACCGAGAGTGTTGCGCTCCCGGACGTATCGAGGAGCGGTGGAATGACACTCTATTCAGCATTCATGTGTTGGCTGATATTCAACGAGCTATTCGCTCTCGCGAATACTGCGCGCTCGCTGGTGGCCTGGTTTGAAGTTAACAGTGTCCTAATTCGTTGGAACCGAATTGCACCTCAGGGTATTGGTTGGTATCACCGTCCCCTTTTGGTAGTTATCGGTGACTGAGAGTCTCGTGCTCCCGCCATGCGGAGCAAATGCCGTGAATATCTCAGAAAAATATCGTCTGAAGGCGTTGGCCTGCGAGAAGCTTGGGCGCGAGGCAACCGATCCGGCCATTAAGCTTGCATGGGCAGAAATTGCAATCGAATGGCACGCGCTGGCCAATCGAATCGATCAGTTATTCGACGACGACGGTACCCTCCGTATTTGACCCCGGTGTCCTGGTTTGAATCCCGGAGTGTCCTGATTGCCAAATGAGATGCTTTTTTAGGGTCCGCGATCCAGGATCATGCCATGTGGAAAATCCTGCTCGTGCTGCTTGGCTTTGCGCTGTTAGTCCCCTCCGCCGTCATCTTCCTTATGTATTTAAGAACCGCGGATGGTGGTCCGGTTGCATTCGGGATTTGGATGTTCTTCGGGCTGCCCACAATATGTGGAGCCATTTTCGCTTTCCGCCGCGACTGGAGCGATAAGCATGAAAATCGCCGAGCAATATCGCGCGAAAGCTTTGGACTGCGAGAAACTTGGGTGCGCGGCAAAAGCCTACGACACGAAATGCGAATGGGCCGGCATCGCCATCGAATGGCACTGTCTGGCCAACAGAACGGCACAAGACAGCAGCCCGGATCACGAGCTTGGGCGGTAGCTGATGGATCGGCGCCGCCTTGGTTAGCGGCTAAGGAGTGATCAGGATCGTTGTGACCACTCCCGTCATTTCCAACACATAAAAACAACGGCCCCGCCACGCTGAGAGCGCGTGCCGAGGCCGCCGGCCCCTTTAAGTGTTCCGGGGGACCAGAACTTGAGGGCAGCGCAACATAACCAACGCCTGCAAACTGAAATGTGAGCCGCTTCACAGTTGCCGTTTTGAATCCGCGGCTGGAGCAGTTTGGCGCCGCAGCTGCCGAAGAGGCTTACCCGGAATCGTTTTCCCAAAGATCTAAAATGGAGGATGAACCAAAAAGCCCCCCGCGCAGACCTATCATTCGACCGAGGGCATTTCAGGGGCCTCGGAGACGAGGCCAGCGCCGCCGAGCGATCATATTCCGCTTCTGGCGGCGTTGTGCTTTTTGTCTCCCCCTCGCCGGCCTTTCCCCGTTCCCCTCTGGACCCGCCGTTGCGTGAGCTGCCGTCCTCAAGCATGATCAGGAAAAAGCCTGCCCAGCCCTTGATGCTGGGCGTGGTGCGGTTTTCCCTCGTGACAAACGCGAAAGCGTTTGCGCGGAGACCATGCGCTACCGGGGGACTTCCTTGGCCGACTGGCTCGTCGATGAGTATTTGATGCTTGGTCTGGTCCCGCTCCAGAACTGGATGCTGCTCGCGATAGCGATTGTCATCCTCAGCGTCGTCGTTTCGGCGTGGCTGGTGCGGCAGTAGAGCCTATCTCACCACGAATGCCGGCGGCGGGCGGGCCGTATTTGTCCCGCCCCCGACAGACACTTCTTGAGTAGCGCATGCGGTCACGATCAGGCGTTACCTGACCGGTCGCGCAGAGCTGGCCCGTTGGGCCACGATTTCAATTGCGCGGCAGGGGTCGTCGGCTTGTTTCGAACTCGGTCGACGGCCCCACCCGAATTGGCAGCCACAGCTGCTGCCAATCGCCATAGCACCGGTCAATTGAGGCTGTTTTCCGGCCGGCCCGGATCTACAGTTTTGGCCGGAATGCCAGCAACTTTCAGAAATAAATGCTATCGTCGCTCGCGACCTCGTTCCCGGGAGTTCGCAGGGATTCTTGGTACATCGACCGCGAGTAGACGATGACTGTTCACGCTCCCAAACTTCTTACGCCTGAAGAATTCGCCTCCCTGATCGAAATCGCGATCGTCTCCGAAAATCCAACCGTGCCACCGCAGCATCTGTCGAAGCTGATCAGCCTCGGCTATGTCCTCGAGAGCGCTAAGGGTCTGGTGGTCACTGGCGATGGTTTGATTCGTATCACCGAAAGCGAATAAGGCCAGTGCCGCCTATTTCAAGTTCCTGCACCACAGGCGGCGAATTCTGTCCAGGAACTTCAATTAAGTTTGCTGGTGCCCATAGCTTCCCGAAGTCCGTGAAAAGTCGTGCCGGGGCGTAACACCGACTTCGGGAAGTGGGCACCAGGTTGCGGCGCACACACCCGTAGCCTCCCGGAATTGATCCATAGCCGTATTGGGCGTCAAATCACGCCTTACCTTGAGGGACCCCGAAACCGGTCCCCTCGGGCGGTTTTTTTGTGGGTCACTACCATGCCGCTCTATTTCTTTCGGATTCGAAATGGCCGTTATTCCGGTGCGTCGGAGCAAGGCATTGAACTTGCCGACAACAACGCCGCCTGGCAGGAGCTGACTAGCTCCTGCGCCGAGATGGTTGGCGGAATCTGCCGCAAGCTCGGCCGCGATACGCAATGGGAAATGGAGCTGCTGGACGAGCGCAGGCAACCGGTTTTCCGGATTTGCCTGGTGGCGGATTCGATGAACAGCAGCGGATCAAAACCGGCCACGAACCAACGGCGGCCCCGCGCCGAACGCTGAAACGAGCTTACAACGGTCTACGCGCAAAGCGCGATGCGATTTGATTTCCTCGTCATCGCACGCTTTTCAACCTAATTGGGGGCGGCTCCGCTGCTAGCGGTGGTCCCGCTCTTGGCCTTGGGCTTGGACGAGGATGCCGACTTGGCTGGCGCGGCGGCCGGTGCATCTGTTCGCACGGTGCTCCAGGGGTCGGAAGGCGCCTTGGCATCCGGAATTTTCTTCAAGGATTCCTTGTAGGCTTTTTGCCGCACGTCGTCGGCGTCCTTTTCCTCCTGCGTCTTGGGAGGCCTGTTGTCTTGCAACAGATTCAGCGGCGGTATCTGAGCAATGGCCGGCGACGCCAGCAACATGATCACTGCCGCAACGCGCAAAGCTCTCATGAACAAACTCCTCGTATTTTCGAGGCGCCAGCATAGCACCGCGCGACCCGCTGCGCCAAGCACCCCGGGACGCCACCGCCGTAGACCAGCATTCGCTCAAAAATGGTCGGACTTGCAGGATTTTGGAGCCGGAAGCCAGTCATCCCAAATGGGACCGCATTTCGTGCAGCCATCGAGCAAGAGCCCCACGGCGATCACGGACAATAGCAAAGCCAACCGGCGAAACATTTGGAAAAACTACCCCCCACCACTTGCCATCATAGGGCCCAAGGTCTGCTATTTTCAAGCAAGGAACAGACTGGTGCTCAAGCCGGAAATACGTCACCAGATAATGACTTTGCCAAGGCGGCCTGAAGCCATGCGTGAAGATCAGATGCGTTGGGGGATCTCTGATGACACTTGAACCGCCGGCCCCCGGGACGTTCAACCTGGAGGAAGCCAGACGCGTCTTGCGCGAGGTCTTCGCGCCCTGGGTTTTGGACCTTGATCTGTCAGTCGTCGATGTCGACTACGAGCCGCCCGCCAATCCGCCGGCGGACTGGCAGCCTGGCGCTACCCTGCGCATGGCCTTCTCGGAGCGATTATGCCGGCACGGCGGCGTGGTCTGCGGTCAGGCGATGATGGCGCTGGCCGATACGGCCATGGTGATCGCCGTCCTCGCCGCCAATCGCGGCTATCGCCCGATGACGACACTCGATCAGACCACCCACTTCATGCGCCCGGTTTCCCAGTCCGACGTCATCGCCGATGCGAGGGTGGTCCGGCTTGGACGAACCGTGAGCTTCGGCCGGATCACACTATCGAGCAGCGCCGATAACAAACCCGTGGCGATGGTATCGAGCGCGTTTGCGATGTTGTGAGAAGGCGGGAATTCCCATGAAACGCAAAACGCCAGCTCACCGGCTCCGTATCTGTGGCTAAAGAGGACTGATGCGGCGGATCGTTTTATCTATCGCGCTTCCGGGCTGCGCGCTTATGCTTGCGGCCTGCGGCCTTGCCGACAGCCGCTCGCCCCTGCCGCTGCCGGATTACATGCGCGCCAAGCCCGCCGAGGCGCCGGCTCTCGAATTGCCGCCCGACGCCCGGCAGATGGTGCGCGAGAAACTGGACCAGGTCTTTACCGCCCAGTCGAACCCGCAAAAGGTACAGGTATCCGAACCGCGTCACGAGCTTCGTGGACTCGGCTGGACCGCCTGTGTGAAGGCCGAGTTGACCTCGGCTAACGGGAAACCGCTGGGCGAGGAGACCTATCGCATCTCGATCAGCAACGGCGTCATCATCGACCGGCGCCGCGCTTTGCCCGAAGATACTTGCGATACCCAGACCTATCAGCCGATCTGAGCGCGCCAGCCCCGGTTTGAGACGCGACGTTCTCTTTTCGCCAACCCGCAGTGCTGCAGTCTGCTACTCCGCCGCGCCATTGCCCCAGTGCCCGAGCCGCAACGCCACCGCCATGGTTGCCTCACGCAATTCGTGGGCGAGCGTACGGTCCTCAATCGCGCGGGCAAGCACCATGCCGCCGAGACAGAGCGAGGTCAGCGCGAGCGCGACCTGCCTCGATGCATGTGCATCGGGGTTCATACCCTTCTCGAAGGTCCCGACCATCATTCGGAGCGCCGTCTCCTGCGCTTCCCTCACCGACTGGTCGCTGCGTGAGACGTCGTTGGGAAGACCGATCAGGGGACAACTCCCCTCGACGTCTTCAAAATGTTGACGTGAGAGGTAATCGCGCAGCAACAACACCGCGCGTTCCGACGCCTCGGCCGAATTCGCAATGACCTCCTGCTTCTCGGTGACGAAGCAGCTGATCGCTTCCGCATAAAGCTCGCTCTTGCTTTGGAAGTAGCTGTAGAAGCCGCCCCGCGTCATCCCGGCCCCGGCCATGATGTCGTCGATGGAAGCCGCCGTAAAACCGTGTTTGTTGAAGAGTTGCAGTGCGCTCTGAATGATTTTCTGCCGCACTTGTTCGCGATGCTGCGTCTGAGTTCCCATTTCACCCCCGTATTCGTGCTGAATTGCCACTCAGCGCAGTGTGTTTTCCGACATCGGCGTTCTTCATCGTGGCCGATGCTGATTGCTCCGGTCCAACCAGTTATGTTGCGTGCATCATATTATGATGCAACCCGATCGTATGATGCCCACCATGAAGAGCGCCCAAAGGACAGGTACGCCTCGGCCGCACAAACATTCCACCGATCACGAAAATGTAATCGGAAGGGCGTGTAATTCCCCCATGCCACAAGCAAAAGGAGAGCCGGTCAACTGAAGGGCGGTGGTTCGGAAACATGGCGCGGGCGCGCGGTGGAGCTCTCGCGCCGTCAATGCTCGATTAACGATAAAGATCAAATTGAATCCTCGGCCCAAGAGCATTTTCCGAACTTTCCGCTAGCGTGGCGCGCGGAAGCATGGGCAAGCCCTTTCTTCCCGTGAACGGGGAAACGAAAACGTGGCTGAAATGGCAGACATCGCCGCCCGGCCTCACCCATCGCGCGACGATGGCGCGGAAAAGCGCGCCCATGCGGCCGCCGTTTCAAGACAGGATTTGCAGCGCGGCGGATTTACGCCGCTGACCGCCATCCCGGTTGGGCAATGGCGCGCGCTCGCCGAACGCGCGATTGAACCAAACGGTTACTATCTGCCGGCCTGGGAACTCGCCGTAAACGCCTCCGCCACCGGCCGCACCGGCGTCCTGGCACTGAGCGCCTGGCGCGAGGCCTCAACCGCGGGTGAAGCGGCAGACCTGATCGGCCTGTTGCCGGTCGTCTCGCTGTGGCGCGCCTGCAAAATTCCCCTGCCCGCTTTGGCAAGCGCCAGCCCCTACGGCACGCTCTGTACGCCGCTGCTCGATCGCGGCCTCGCCGAGGAAGCCGTCAGGAGACTGATGAACGAAGCCCGCATCGGCGGGGCGCACGCGATGATCCTGCGCGATGTCTCGCTCAGCGGCGCTGCGATGAAGGCCTTCACGCACGTGCTGCGCCAGGATGGTTTGCAGCCGATCGTTCTGCATTCGCACTTGCGCGCCTGCCTTGACGCCCGGCGGCCGGCGGACGAGGTGCTGCGCGACGCGCTGAGTGCGAAAAAACTGAAAGAGCTGCGGCGGCAGCGCAACCGCCTCGCTGAGCACGGCGAGGTACGGTTCGAGATTGCACGCAACCCAACCGACGTCAGCCGGACGGTTGAAATTTTCCTCACATTGGAGGCGAGCGGCTGGAAGGGCGAGCGCGGCACCGCGCTCCGGCAGAATGAAGGCGATGCGAACTTCATCCGGCGCGCCACGCGAGATCTGGCTGAAACCGGCCAATGTGAAATCGTGACCATGCATGCCGGCGACACGCCGGTTGCCGCCGCGATCGTGCTTCGGCACCAGGACCGTGCCTTCTACTTCAAGCTCGGCATCGATGAGCGTTTTGCGAAGTTTTCACCCGGCGTGCAGCTGACGCTCGACCTGACGCGGCATCTTTGCGCCGATGCGGTGCTCGTCACGGCCGAACTCGACCGCCAGCGCCCATCATCCGATGATCAACCCGATCTGGCGCGGACGGCTGCGGATCGGCGACGTCATCATCCCGCTGCGCCCTCGCGATCCACTTGTGCCGGTGATCCATGCGGCGATGAAGACGCGGCAGGCTTTACGCGAACTCGCCCGCCGCGCGGTTCATCGCATTCGCAATCGCGAGAGCTGACGCCCTCGTATCACGCCGTGATATCGAGCAGCGACTTGGTCGTGTCCGCGTAGGTTTGAATGACCTTCGCATTCGCCGCGAAGCTGTATTTCGCAGTGAGCAGTTGAACGAACTGGCTTGCCAAATCGACATTTGGCGAGGCGACCAGGCCCTCCTGGTTGGCGAAGGAGGCGCCGGGGTCATATTGCGCGACAGAGCCGGGCGAAACCGGCGAAACAGTCGCGACCGTGCCGCCACCCGCCTGAGCCGTCTGATTGACCTGCAATGGCGTATAGGCTGGTGGAAAATTCGAATTGGTGTTCGAACCGTTCGCGCCGCCGCCCGACGCGTTCGATCCGTCCTGCGCCGGCAGCGGACCCGTTGTGAAGGCATTGGCGATGTTGTTCGCAGCCACATTCAGGCGCAAACTCGCCGCGGAAAGTCCGGATGTGGCAATCGAGAGTGTGCTCATGCACTCTCATCTACGGGACAAATAATACCCGTTCATTCAAGCCATCGGTAAAATACGTTTCGTATTTTAGACGAGCGGATGCGACGCTGTTCATCGAACGGCTATACGCCGTCATCCGCGGCAGAAACCCTCATTCCGCCGCTTGCGCGTTGATTTCCGCCGAGACCTGGCGGATAGCGGCCGCGAGTTGCTCGGGCGGCTGCGCGCCAGATACCGCATATTTCTGGGCGAAGACGTAAGTCGGCACGCCGGAAATGCCCTTGCGGGCGGCTTCCTCGGCCTGCGCCGAGATCAGCGCGACATCCTCATCGGTCGCAAGACGCCGCCGCGTCTCTTCCGCATCGAGACCGCAATCGGCCGCCGCCTGCACCAGCACGTTGACGTCGGTGAGATCGCCGCCGTCGCGGAAATAGAGCTCCATCAGCCGCTGTTTCATCTCGGCCGCTTTGCCCTTGGCCTCGGCCCAGTGAATCAGGCGATGGCAATCGGTCGTGTTCGGCTGCCGCTTCACGTTCTCCGGCCGATAGGTCAGGCCCTCCTCGCCCGCTGCGGCGACGACGCGGCCCGAAATGCCCTTATAGGCCTCAACGGAGCCGAACTTGGCGGTGAGATATTCCTCGCGGCTGATGCCCTCGCGCGGCACCCATGGATTGAGGAAGAACGGCCGCCAATTCACCTCGACCGGCACGTCTTTCGCCAGCGCCAGCGCACTCTCGATCCGGTGCTTGCCGATATAACACCAGGGGCAGACGACATCGGAAACGATATCGATGCGAAGCGGTTTTAGGGTGCTCATGACGACGCTCCTTTCGGATGACCGCAAACAGATAGGCCGCCGGATAGTCGTGCACAAGGCATCTATTGCAGGCCAGCCGCCATCTTTCGTAAGCGCTCCGCGGTGAACTCGTCGGCCGGAAAAAACGTTTCCAGCGCCAGTTCCGACAGCGTGACATCGACCGGCGTGCCGAAAATCATGGTCGC
>CAVVZW010000221.1:0-3242 GCA_963752265.1 uncultured Alphaproteobacteria bacterium | reverse complement strand
CCAGACAATTCCACAGCTGGAATGTTAAACAACCTCATGTAACGGTAACTTACGGTAAGTAATCCAAATTTAGCCGACCGGCTGTTGTTATTTCTTTCAGACACAAAATTAAATTTGATGATGTAAAGTAAGAAAGAAATTTAAATAAAATTAACAAGAAATTAAATGCACACTGCTGCAACAACCGAGCCTAACAACAAGACGATTTAGAAGGTAAAAGAAAAACAACTTTCTATCATCTCTAAAAACTGCACCGCTAATACCACATTCGATTAACTCACTGGGCGCTGTAAAATTCATTTTCACACACCAATTACATCCAGCGGAAAAACTGCACCATCACATACGATGATTTTTTCCTAAGAGGAGTAGAGTCGTCTCGACATACATGTATCCGCACTAACCGAACACATTTCATGCTTGACCTGTTCGATGTTCTGGAAGATGACGTCATGCTGGGCGGGGCTAAGGACGCGCTCGCCGCGGAGGGGCGTGGCGTACCGGTTGACCCCGTACCGCGTCTGGGAGAGGAACTCTTCTTCGCAGTCGAGCAGCGTCTGGATGGCGTTTTGCCTCTGCTGCTCAGAGGCAGAGAGCTCCTGCAGCGACCATCCCAAGCATAGATTCATCAGTGTTCTGAATAATTTGCGCATCAAAAATCTCCCTTACTATCGTGCGCGAAGCTAGCAGAAAGGGACTGGCGGGTAAGCCATGAAAACGGCGTGATGCGTCGAATTTTGTAGGCTACCGGCTTTGGTAGTTTTGGTGACGCTAAAGGTTCAGGGGCGTCCCGTTCATTCGGCGGTATGTTTCGTCTTTTTATTCACCTCTCCCCATTGGGGAGAGGTGAATACCATCTGAGCCGCAGGATTCAAGCCGCCTTTGCCTTCGTGCTCCGGATCGCTTCCCAAATCTTCATCGGTGAGATCGGAGTCTGGATCGAGGTAATGCCGAGATCGCTCAGGGCATCCATGACGCCGTTCGCAATGCAGGGCGGTCCGCCGATGGCGCCGGACTCGCCGCAGCCCTTGGCTCCCAGCGGATTGGTGCGGCACGGCGCGGAATCATCCAGTGTCACCTCGATCGGCGGGACATCGTCGGCGCGCGGAATGCAATAATCCTGGTAGCTTGCGGTGAGCAACTGGCCCGAAGCGTCGTAGGTCACGCCTTCGTACAGCGCCTGTCCAATGCCCTGCGCGACGCCGCCATGCACCTGTCCCGTCACCAGCATCGGATTGATCGCCACACCGACGTCGTCCACCGTCGTGTAACGCACCACGCGGGTGACGCCGGTCTCCGGGTCGATCTCGACTTCGCAGATATGCGTGCCGTTTGGCCAGCTCGGGCCGTCGGTCTGGCCTTCGCTGTCGACGGAGAGCCGCGCGCCCGCTTCCTTTTTGGCGATGTCGAACAGGCTGACATGCTTGTCGGTGCCGACCACGGTGAGCGTGCCGTCGCGGTATTCGATATCCTCGACGGAAGTCTCCAGCATTTGCGAAGCCTTCTCGCGGGCTTTGGCGATCAGATCCGCCGCCGACACCACCGCAGCGGTGCCGCCAACGAAAAGAGAACGCGAGCCGACGCTGCCGAAGCCGATCGCAAGATCCGTGTTGCCCTGGACCACATCGACCTTGTCGATGGAGACCCCGAGCGCTTCCGCGATCATCTGTGAGAAGGTGGTTTGCAGACCCTGCCCCATCGCTTGCGTACCGGCATTCAGTACGATGCGTCCGTCGGCGGTCGCATGCAGGTTGACCCGCTCGTTATGCACGGTGCCGCCGGTCCATTCGATATAGCTGGTCAGCCCACGGCCATAGAGCAGGCCTTTTTTCTTCGCGGCCTTCTTGCGCGCGGCAAAGCCGTCCCAGTCCGACAGTTTGGTGGCGCGCTCCAGCATGTGCGCGAAGGCGCCGGAGTTGTACACTTGGCCGACGGCGTTGGTGTAGGGCATTTGCGCAGGCTTGACGTAGTTCGCTTTACGAATGGCGCGCGGGTCGATGTTGAGCTGACGCGCGGCGGCATCCATCAACCGCTCGACCACGAAAACCGCTTCAGGCCGCCCCGCGCCGCGATAGGCCGCAACTGGTGCCGTGTGGGTCATCACCGCCTTGAGATCGTAATGCACCAGCGGCAGGTCATAGACCCCGGTCTGCACGAACGGCCCGAGAATCAGCGGGATCAGCGCGCCGGTGCCCGAGATATAAGCGCCGGTGCCGCCAACCGAACGCACGCGAAAGGCCTGCACTCGGCCCTTGGAATCGAGCGCGAACTCAGCCGTCGAGGTCAGATCGCGGCCGTGGGTGCCACCGAGAAAATCGTCTGATCGCTCGCCGCGCCAACGCACTTTCTTGTTCAGCTTGATGGCGGCATAGGCCACCATGCCGTCTTCCGGATAGAGATTGGTCTTGTGGCCGAAGCCGCCGCCGATGTCCCCGACAAGAACCTGAATGCTTTCCTTTGGCCGCTTCAGCACGGCCTCGGCGAGAATGTCGCGGGTCGAGGCCGGCGTCTGCGACTGGACATGCAGGATCAGCCGCCCGGTTTTCTTTTCGACCTCGGCAATGGCCGAGCGCGGCTCCATCGCGGAAGGCACGAGGCGCTGGTTGACGAGATCGAGCGATACGACATGGTCGGCCTTGGCGAAGGCGGCTTCCACCGCGGCCGCATCGCCATAGCTCATCCGGGCGACGATATTGTCTGATACCTCCGACCACACCAGCGGCGCGCCCGGCTTGATCGCCTCGATCGGATCGGTCACGGAAGGCAATTCTTCGTATTCCACCGCGATCGCCTCAGTCGCGCTTTGCGCCGCAAACCGCGAGGTCGCAACGACGGCGGCGACGGTCTCGCCGACATAACGCACGAGGTCATGGGCCAGCAGACGCCGCGGCGGCACGGTCATCGGCGAGCCGTCGGGGCGCGGGAAGATCAACAGTGTCGGCAGCGTGCCGATGTCGTCGGCAATGAGATCAGCGCCGGTGTAGATGGCCTCCACGCCGGGCATCTCGCGGGCGGCCTTGGTGTCGATCGAAATGATCTTCGCGTGCGCATGCGGCGAGCGCAGCATCACCATCCACAGCGCGCCATCTTCAGGTCTGTCGTCGATGAACTGGCCCTTGCCAGTCAGTAGCCGCTGGTCTTCCAGCCGCTTGGGCGACTTGCCCGCACCGAAACGCAGATTGCCGGGAAGAATGTTCATCGCGTTGTCCTTGAGATTTCGCCAGACTGATAGTGTAGCCGAC
>CAVVZW010000220.1:0-59966 GCA_963752265.1 uncultured Alphaproteobacteria bacterium | reverse complement strand
CCCGGGTCAAGCCCGCGTATGACGAATTCAGTTTCCCCATTTCACCGCATGTCGTGCCAATATTTTGCGCACGGCCGCGACGAGATCGCTTTCATCGACCTCGATTTGCGCCTCGGCCTGCTTCCTCAGATATTCGTCACGATCGCTCGTGTCGGTGAGCCCGGCGCCGAGAATGAGATCCTTGACCTGAACCTTGCCCTTCGCCTTTTCGTCCGATCCCTGGATGATCACGCAAGGCGAGTTGCGGCGATCGGCATATTTGAGCTGATTACCCATGTTCTTGGGATTGCCGAGGTAGAGCTCGGCGCGAATATTTGCGCCACGCAGGCTCGCGACCATCTTCTGATAGTCCGCGACGCGGTCGCGGTCGAACACGGTGACGACCACCGGACCGGGCTCTGGCTTGGTGTCGAGTTTGCCGAGCATCGTCAGCGCCGCCTGCAAGCGCGACACGCCGATAGAAAATCCGGTCGCCGGCACGACTTCGCCGCGAAAGCGCGAAACGAGACCATCATAACGACCACCGCCGCCGACCGAGCCGAAACGCACCGGGCGGCCTTTTTCGTCCTTGGTCTCGAGCAGGAGTTCAACTTCGAAAACCGGGCCGGTGTAATATTCGAGGCCGCGGACGACGGAAGACTCAAATCGGATGCGGTCGTCGTGGAATTCGCACGAAACTACCATCTTCGCAATTTCACGCAGCTCACTAATGCCCGCCAATCCGTCCTGCGATTGACCAACCAATTTTTCCCACGCGTCAAATCGTGCATTCCAGGCGATTAATAGCTGCTCCGATTTAGAAGCGGCAACCCCGGCAAATCCTGTGGCTAGTTGCGCCATCAAATAGGATATCAGTGAATCAATTGCAGCAGGATTGAGCATAGCTCCTTTTGTGAAATCTCCGCTCTCGTCCTTGCGGCCTTCACCCAGCAATTGCTTCACGCCATCAACACCAAGCCTATCCAGCTTGTCTATCGCCCTCAGTACAGTGAGCCGTCGCCCTGCATTCTCATCACCACCAAGCCCAATGCTCTCCATCACCCCATCAAGCACCTTGCGGTTATTCACCTTCACCACATAGGAGCCACGGGGAATGCCGAGCGCCTCCATCGTGTCGGCCGCCATCATGCACATTTCGGCGTCCGCCGCCGCGCTCGACTGACCGCCGGCGGCCGTGCCGATCGTGTCGGCGTCGAACTGCATGAATTGACGAAAGCGGCCGGGGCCAGGCTTCTCATTGCGATAGACGTAACCGAAGCGATAGCTGCGATACGGCAGCACCAGGTTTTCGGTGCCGTAACGCTCGGCGACATAGCGCGCCAGCGGCGCGGTGAGGTCGTAGCGCAGCGAAATCCACTGCTCGTCGTCGTCCTGGAACGAGAACACGCCTTCGTTGGGCCGGTCCTGATCGGGCAGAAATTTGCCGAGCGCGTCGGTGTATTCCATCGCCGGCGTTTCCACCGGCTCGAAGCCGTAGCGCTCATAGACCTCGCGGATTTTCTCGACCATCACGCGGGTGGCGTTGATCGCGGCCGGGCCACGGTCTTCCAGCCCGCGCGGCAGGCGCGCTTTCAGTTTTTGCGGTTTTTTCGGTTTGTCGGACATGTCGTTGACTTACACCATCAAACGGTGACTTACACCACCAACGGTGCTTGTGAACGCCGGTTTTTACCCGCAAGAGCGGGGCGAGGGAGTGAGAGAGTTCGCCTCCCTCACACAACCTTCCTGATCCAGTCGTGCGGGTCGTTGGTGCGGCCGTATTGGATGTCGACCAGTTTCTTGCGCAGGCCCATGGCGACGGGGCCGGCCGCGCCACCGCTGATGACAAAATCGCCGCTCGCTGAGCACACCTTGCCGATCGGCGAGATGACGGCGGCCGTGCCGCAGGCAAAAGCCTCTTTCAATTTTCCGCTGGCGGCATCCTTGCGCCACTGCTCGATCGTGTAGGGTTCCTCGCGCACGTTGATGCCGGAATCCTTCATCAGCGCGATGATGGAATCGCGGGTGATGCCGGGCAGGATGGTGCCGAGCGGCGGCGTCAGCATCGAGCCGTCGTCGAACACGAAGAAGATGTTCATGCCACCGAGTTCCTCGATGAAACGGCGCTCAACCGCGTCGAGGAAAACCACCTGGTCGCAGCCGTGATCGATGGCCTCGGCCTGCGCGCGCAGGCTCGCGGCATAGTTGCCGCCGCACTTGACCGCGCCGGTGCCACCGATCGCAGCACGGGTGTAGTTTTCCGACACCCAGATCGACACTGGCGCAGGCCCGCCCTTGAAATAGGAGCCGACCGGCGAGGCGATCACGGCGAAGATATATTCCGCTGAAGGCTTCACGCCGAGGAAAACCTCGCTCGCGATCATGAAGGGCCGGAGATAAAGACTGCCCTCGCCACCCGGCACCCAGGCGCGGTCAATGCGCACGAGCTGCTCGACCGCTTCAATGAACACGGGCTCGGGCAGCGGCGCCATCGCCATGCGCTCGGCCGAATTCTGGAAGCGCTTCGCATTGGCGTCGGGGCGGAACAGGTTGATGCCGCCGTCGTCGCGCTTGTAGGCCTTGAGGCCCTCGAAAATCTCCTGCGCGTAATGCAGCACGGCGCCGGCCGGATCGAGCGGGAAATTGGCGCGGGATTCGACGCGCGCGCTGTGCCAGCCCTTGCCCTGGCTATAGCGGACCACAGCCATGTGATCCGAGAAAACCCGGCCGAAGCCGGGATCCACGAGCTTGGCCGCGCGATCCTTGTCGGACGTCGGGCTGGCCGCTGGCTGGATTTCGAATTTCAAACTCATTTTTTCGTTTCCTGCCCTAACTTCTTGCTGTCGTAACCGGCGTGTTTTCTGGCGCCGGCCTTAATATCCCCGGGGCTATTGGCCCGATAGGTCCGGATTTCACCACCAGCCTTGCCACAGCCTTGCCACCAGTCTTGCGGCCGGTTTCCCCACAGGCACGCCGTCAGGACATGCTTTTGCGGGGGGCTGAAGTCCAGTATGGTTGCCGGGATGCCGCCCGACAATCGTACGGTCAACACATTCGCGAGCCTGCCGTCACTTGCCCGACGTCCGAGGTGGGCAACTCCGGGAAGCGCACAAAACGATCTAATATTTCGTTACGATCGACCGTTTTGTAACATTGAACCCAATATATGTCAACATGGCTGACGTAATTTTATCAGGCTCATCCGCAGTTGCCGGCTCCAAGCCGAGCGAGGGGCGCACGGCGACGGCCGCCGGTGGCTTGCGCTGGGACATCATCGAGCTTCTGTTTTTCGCCTATCGCGACTTCGTCGGCGATGCCGATCAGGAACTGGAGGTGTTCGGTTTTGGACGCGCCCATCATCGCGTGCTGCACTTCGTTCACCGCTACCCCGGGCTGAAGGTCGCCGACCTGCTCGACGTGCTGCGGATCACCAAGCAATCGCTCGGACGCGTTCTGAAACAGTTACTCGACGAAGCCTACATCGTGCAGAAGGCGGGCAGCAACGATCGCCGCCAGCGTCTTCTTTTCGCCACCGCCAAGGGCGAGGCACTGGTCGCAAAGCTCGCAGGACTGCAAACCGAACGGCTCAACAACGCGCTGCGCGGCATCACACCTGATGGCCTTGAGACCATCCGGCAGTTCCTGCGCGCGATGATCGATCGCGACGAACCGGACAAGGTGCTGGAAGCCATTTTTGGTATTCCGCCTTCCACCACCAAGGCAAAGGAATAGACGTGGCCGGGCTAGCTCCCATCGCACGCACACCGCCGGAGCCGGCCGACGACGCGCCGCACCTGTTGCTGGTCGACGACGACCGCCGCATCCGCGATCTGCTGTCGCGTTTCCTGTGCGGCGAGGGTTACCGCGTCACCACGGCGATGAGCGCAAAGGATGCCCGCGCCAAACTCACCGGGCCTGCATTTCGACCTGTTGATCCTCGACGTGATGATGCCGGGCGAGACCGGCTTTGATCTCGCCAGATTCATCCGGACCTCGTCTTCAGTACCGATCGTCATGCTGACGGCGCGCCACGAGGCGGAAAGCCGGATCGAGGGCTTGCAGATCGGCGCCGACGACTATGTGGCAAAGCCGTTCGAGCCGCGCGAACTCTCCCTTAGGATCGGCAATATCCTCAAGCGCACGGCGCCGCCACCGGTCGAGACGCTGGAGCAGATCGCGTTCGGGCCTTACGTCTATCATCTTGAACGCGGCGAACTGCGGCAGGGCGAGGAAGCCATCCGCCTCACCGACCGCGAGCGCGACATGTTGCGGATTTTGGCGTTGTCGCGCGGCGAAACGGTCCCGCGCAGCGCGCTGACCGGAGACGGCACCGTGAACGAACGCGCGGTCGACGTGCAGATCAACCGCCTGCGGCGCAAGATCGAGCGTGACCCCGCCAATCCGCTGTTCCTGCAAGCGGTGCGCGGCATCGGCTATCGCCTGGTCGCGTCGCCTTGAGCCGGCAGCCATGAGCACGCTCGACACGGGATTGACGCTGATCCGCACCGCGGCGGGGCGGGTGTCCGCGATCAATGGCTGGATGGGCAACGCCTTCAAGAGCTGGATGCCGACCGGCCTCTATGCCCGCGCGCTGTTGATCATGATCGTGCCGATGGTGGTGCTGCAATCGGTCGTCGCTTTCGTGTTCATGGAGCGGCACTGGAACACGGTGACGCGGCATCTGTCGGCGGCCGTCGTCTCGGACATTGCCGCCCTGATCGACGTCTACAAAGTCTACCCGCAAGACAAGGACCACACGCAGCTCCGGCGCATCGCCCAAGGACGGCTCGGACTGGTGGTGGATTTCCTGTCCCCCGCCGACATGCCGCCACCGGGACCGAAGCCGTTTTTCTCGCTGCTCGACCAGACCCTTTCGGTGCAGCTTTCGCGGCAGATCGCGAAGCCCTTCTGGATCGACACCGTCGGCCGCTCCAATCTGGTTGAAATCCGCATTCAGCTCGACGACGCGGTGATGCGCATCTTCGCCCAGCGCAGCGCCGCCTACGCCTCCAACTCGGAAATCTTCCTGTTCTGGATGGTCGGCACCTCCTCGATCCTTCTGATCGTCGCGGTCTTGTTCCTGCGCAACCAGATCCGCCCCATCCTGCGGCTGGCGGATGCCGCCGAGAGTTTCGGCAAGGGCCGCGAGGCGCCGAACTTCCGCCCCAGAGGCGCGCGCGAAGTGCGCCGCGCCGCGAATGCCTTCCTGGAAATGAAATCGCGCATCGAGCGCTCGATCGAACAGCGCACCGCGATGCTGGCCGGCGTGTCGCACGATCTGCGCACCATCCTGACCCGCTTCAAGCTTGAACTCGAGCTGATCGGCGACACCCCGGAAGTCGATGCCATGCGCAAGGACGTCGACGAGATGGCGGGGATGCTGGAGGACTACCTTGCATTTGCGCGCGGCGACAGCGGCGAAGTGGCCCAGCCGACCGATATGACGCTCGCGCTGGAAGAGTTGCGCAGCGACGCCGAGCGTAACGGCCACACCGCAACGGTGGCCTTCCTTGGACTTCCGGTCGTGACGGTGAAACCCGCCGCCTTCAAGCGTTGCCTGGCCAACCTGGTGTCGAACGCCGCGCGGCATGCCAATACGATTTCGATCACCGGCCAGCGCGACCACCGCTATCTGACGGTGACGGTCGACGACGACGGTCCGGGCATTCCCTTGAACATGCGCGAGGAGGTGTTCAAGCCGTTCCTGAGGCTCGATGATGCCCGCAACCAGGATGAAGGCGGAACGGGACTGGGACTTGCGATCGCCCGCGACATCGCCCGCTCGCATGGCGGGGACATCACGCTTGGCGACAGCCCGATGGGCGGCTTGCGCGCGTCGGTCCGAATTCCGGTGTGAGACGGTTGGGATTAATCTGGTCGGGGAGAGGGGTCCACACCGGCAGTCCCGATGCCAACACCCACTCCCTAGACTAGCCCTCCCCCACAAGGGGTGAGGGAAAAAGCACGGTTACTTAGGCAGCAGCGCCTTGAGCTTGTCGACGTCCTTGACGTTGATCTTGAAGCCGCCGCCGGGCATCACGATATCGCCGGGCTTTTGATCCGGCTTGCAGGCTCCCAGCCATTTCGCCTCGATCTTGATCACGGTGTCGCGCGGCACTCCCTTGCTGCCGAGCTCGCCATGCGAGGTGGTCGTGACCGTATAGGCGGAGTTGAAGTCGCCGCTGATTTCCGAATGCGAGGAGACCGAGACGCCGGCGACATTGCAGACGGAATCGCCGACATAGCCGGCGGCCGTCTTCTGGACGTCCTGCCTGGAGCAGATCTGCTTGGCCATCGGCGAGACCATGTTGTTCATGTCCTTGTCGATGGTCTCATCGGTGCAGTGCTGCATGGTCAGCGAAGGCAATGGCGATCCGGGGTGGGCCACCTTGATTTCCCACAACCCCGCCTTGCGGATCGGCAGATCTTCGGCGCAGGCGCCGCCTGACGACACGGCTGCCAGCGCGCAAAGACCCCAAGCCCATGCACCAAATTCACGCGCCATCGGTTACGTTCCGGCATCGACCAAGACTGCGAAAAGCAACGCCGCGTAAGGCTCAGTAGAGCGTGCGCAACGCCCTGTTATTGGCGTCATACGGCACCCAGCGGCAGGCGAAAGAAAGATAGCCGCCATACTGCGCGTCGACCGCGAGAAACTTCACCACTTTGCCGTAGGAGGCACAGTGATCGACCGCGAGTTGGCGGGCGTCGGCGCTATGGGCCAGTTCATAGCTGATAATGCCGCCGGTATCGTTACCCCGGAATGAGAACACGATGTCGGCCTGTGCGGGCGCCCAAGAAAACGCCCATGAAAGCATGGTGCCGGCAGCAACCAGGACAGCGGCCTTGATGATTCGCATCGTTCGCTCCGTTTCGCTTTGGGCGTCACCTTAGAGCGCCCGGGATGCCGTGAAAAGCGCACAGCCCCGCGAGAAATGGACTTATTGGCAGGTGTTGCCGTGCTGCACTTGACCTGAATGGTTTGCCGCTAACGCACAGACGCAACGATAACTCCTTCTTCCTCAAGGATTTCCTGACCCGAGCGGACCGTGAACGGGCTTTGCCGTCGTGAAACAACCCACACAATCCGGTCGGAGAATTTACGCTCAGCGCAGCGCTGCTTGCGCCGGCAAGGGGCGGC
Organism: uncultured Alphaproteobacteria bacterium; assembly: GCA_963752265.1. GTDB lineage: Bacteria > Pseudomonadota > Alphaproteobacteria > Rhizobiales > Xanthobacteraceae > Bradyrhizobium. The sequence goes on along the minus strand of CAVVZW010000220.1, from coordinate 52,846 downwards.
GGATTGGTAAGGACACTCGCGCAGGAAAATTAGGACACTGTTAGTTTTCTTCCCTAACGGAAACGATGGAGTTTTATGGGATAAGCGATCCGGGAGGGGCCTTTGGACGAGACCTTCCTTTTGGCGTGAGCGGCCCCGTCGAGTGAACACGACGGGGCCGTTTCCATAAGCGAAAGACCGCCGAGCATTTACTCAGATTTTGCGCGCGCGCGGCAGTATTGCAAGAGCGAATAGCTCGTTGAATATCAGCCAGCACATAAATGCGGAATAGAAGGTCATTCCACCGCTACTCAATGTGGTCCGGGAGCGCAACACTCTCAGTCACCGATAGAGGCCCGAGACAGAGCGGTGATGAGTTGCATTCTGGAACTCATCACCTTCGTTGGCAGTTCGATTTTGCTCATTTTTGAAAAAAAATCGATACAGTCCGCCATGTGCGACTGTAACGCGCTTCGCATACAGGGCACTCGAATTCGGTCGCGTCAGACATGGGGCGCTTCTAACGTCTGAAAACGAAATTAGGCCACTAACGATTTCAAATTAGGGCACTCGGGGTCGAAACAGGCCAGTACCCGTCGCCCGACAACCCGTCAGCCTGCCGAGCGCCAGCGACCGAGCAAAATCACGCCGTTCCTGCTTTCTCCCCTGCTGTGTCTTGGCTGCACTTGACCTTGGGGAGGCTTCGCGGCACGGTTTCGCCAGCTCGATCATCCGGCGGACCGATAATGCGCGACATTTTTTCCTTTGCCAGAAAAGCAGGCCTTGGCACGGTGCTCGGGGCCGGAATTGGCCTGTTGGCGTTTGGCCAGGCCGCCGAAGCGGCCAACCCGCTTGAACTGAATTTCTGGCTGTCGGGCCCGAAATATGAGGGCCGGCTCAAGCCCTGCGAGGCTGCGCTTGGGACCATCACATCCCAATTCCAGGAAAAAGAGAGCACCTACTGGAATTCCAAGCTGACCATCACGGCCTATGGCAAGATCCATGAGACCGCCTACCGTCCCTGGCAGTCGGATAATATTCCGCGCCGTTATTGCAGCGGCGACGTAATGCTAAGCGACGGCAAGGTTCACGGCGTGCACTACTCGATTATCGAGGATGGCAGCTTTGCCGGCTACGATCAGGGCATCGAATGGTGCGTGACCGGGCTCGATCGCAACTGGGCCTATAATCCTGCGTGCGCGGGCGCCAAGCCCTAAATTCGAGCCGTTTATTTCAAGACGGTTTCTCCAAATCCTGAGAGCCGCGGCTGTCAGCCATCATCTAATATTTTTGTTCTTGAAATGTTCCACCCCCATGCTACGGTCCCAACCGGGTTTGTGGAGTGAGGGGTTCATCATGGTTCGGTTTGGTTTGGGTTTGTTTTTTGCAGCCGTGATTGGTCTCGGCGCTATCACCGGCGCATCCGCCCAGGACCGGCGGCAAGATATCCCCGGCGAGTTTGATTACTACGTCCTCTCGTTGTCCTGGTCGCCGTCCTTCTGCGAGGAAGTGGCCGAACGCGGCAGCGGCGGACGCTCCCAACAAGCCCAATGCGGCGGAAGGCCATTTTCCTTCGTGGTCCATGGCTTGTGGCCTCAATATGAGCACGGCTACCCCGAATCCTGCGACCGGGATTCATGGCTGGATCGCAACATCATGACCTCGATGCTGGATCTGATGCCTGCGCCCGGTTTGATCTTCAACGAGTGGAAAAAGCACGGCACGTGTTCAGGGCTTAGCCCCCGCGCCTATTTCGAAACCATTCGCAAGGCGCGCGCCGGGGTGAAAATTCCGCCCGAATTCGTCGGTCTTGCCGACACCAAGACCGTCTCGCCGGCTGAGGTCGAGGACGCCTTCATCAAGGTCAATCCCGGCCTCTCCGCCTCCGGCGTCGCGGTGACCTGCAATCGCCGTTCGCGACTGAGCGAAGTGCGCATTTGCATGACCAAGGATTTGCAATTCCGCTCGTGTGACGAGGCCGATCGCCGCTCTTGCCGGCGCGACCAGGTGACGATGCCGCCGGTGCGGGGCGGCTAGATCAAAGGCGTCATTCCGGGGCGCGTTTGCGCAAACTATGGTGCGCAATTGCGCACCGGAGAATCTCGGGATTCCGGGTCTGGTCCGGAGCCTGTCATCGGGCCGGCTAACCGGCCGGACCCGTTGAGACCATCCCGGAATGACAGTTACTTTCGTCGCGCGATGTCGTAACCCCTCACCCATGAACTACCGCCACGCCTTTCACGCCGGCAACTTTGCCGACGTCATCAAGCACATCGTGCTGGTGCGCATCCTGCTTTATCTGCAGGAAAAGGAAGCCGCTTTTCGCGTGATCGATACGCACGCCGGCGCCGGCCGTTACGATCTCACCGGCGAAGAGGCGATGCGCAGCGGGGAATGGCTCACGGGAATCGCGCGCATCCTGCAGGCGCGGTTTTCGGAAAGCGCGCTGCCGTTGATGGCACCCTATCTCGACATTGTCCGGGCATTCAATCCGCAACCGGGAAACCTAACCGTCTATCCGGGGTCGCCGTTGATCGCCCGCGCGCTGCTGCGGCCACAGGACCGGCTCACCGCCTGCGAAGTCGAAGACAGAGCGCGAAAGGCCCTGATCGACGCGCTGCGCCGCGACACCCAGGCCCGTGTGGTCGATCTCGACGGCTGGACGGCGCTGCCCGCCTTCGTACCGCCGAAAGAGCGTCGCGGCCTTGTCCTGATCGATCCGCCCTTTGAGGCAAAGGACGAGTTCGAACGGCTGGCCACAGGCTTTAGCGAGGCGTTCGCGAAATGGCCGACCGGCAGCTATTTGTTGTGGTATCCGGCCAAAAGCCGGCGCGCCACCGACGAACTGGCGCGCCAAGTCGCGCAAGCTGCGGGAGAGGCGAAACCGCCAGGAAAATGCCTGCGTCTTGAATTCAGCGTCGCACCGCAAACCGAAAGCGCAGTCCTTACCTCGGCGGGCCTTCTGGTCGTCAACCCGCCCTGGACCCTGGCGGCCGAACTCAAGACGATCCTGCCCGAACTCGAGAAGCCGCTCGGCCAGGGCGGCGCCAGCCGCTTCCGCCTCGAAATGCTTTGAGCCGCTCACGTCCCAAAAGTCCGATAGTCAATCCGCCGGGAACCGTATTATGCTCGTCATTGTTAGGATCGGCTTTTACGTTCCGCTTCCGCGAATGGTAGCGGCGGAGTGACAAGGCCTCTTCCGATTTAGGGCAGGTTCGCCATCACACGGGCCCGCCTGGATGGCCAATGCTTCTGGCGGAAAATGTCCGCAGCGAAGGTCCGGTCGGCCGCGGCGCGAGAGGGGCGTGGCGGCAGAGCAAGCGGGGGAGGTTTCCCGATGGCCATGACTGGGACGGTCAAGTTCTTCAACGGAGAACGCGGCTACGGCTTCATCAAGCCCGACGATGGCGGTCGCGATGTGTTCGTTCACATCACGGCCGTCGAGCGTGCCGGGCTGAAGGATTTGACCGAAGGACAACGCATCACATTCGAGGTCGAACCGGACAAGAAGGGCAAAGGGCCCAAGGCGGTCAACCTCGTGATTTCTTCCTGAAGCGTTTTCAAGCGAAGTGGGTACCGGTTCGCATAGCAATCAAGTTTACGCAGATTGCGTAGACTTATCTGCGGTAGAAAACGCGTCAAAAGATAGAGCCTTCGTCTAAAGACAAAAAAATCCCGGCCGCCGCCGCGGCCGGGAGTTTGTGATTGGTGCTCTTTTTTTCTGTTAGAAGTGATAGTTCACGCCGGCGCGCAGCAGACCGAAATGGTAGCCGTTCTGGGCGCCGGTGATCACGAAATTGCTGTCGTTCAGATCGACATAGAGATACTCGACCTTGGCGCTCCAGTTCCGTGCCAGTCCAACTTCGGCGCCTAACCCGACCGTCCAGCCGGCATTGGTATGGCTCTCCGAGAGACCGCCAAAGGTCTGACCGGTCAGTTCGCCGAAGGCGAGACCTGCGGTGCCGTAGAACAGGATGTTGTTAAGGGCGTAACCGGCCCGCCCGCGCACGGTGCCGAACCACGGATTGGAGAATTTCCAGGGCGCAAACGTATCCGACGCGCCGTTCCCCTGAATGTCGCCTTCGATGCCGAATACCCAGGGGCCGTTTTGCCAGTTGTAGCCGGCCTGCGCACCGCCCACGAAGCCTGACGGCTTGGTCGGATTGTTATCGACCGAACCCCAGTTCCAGCCGACATTGCCGCCGAGATAAGGCCCGGCCCAGCTATACATATTGAGCGGCTGATTGACGGTATAGGGCTGGCCATAGGGCAAATCGGCAGCCTCTGCCGATGACGTCCAACCCAGGGCCACCAACGCCGCCACGACCAAAGCGATCCTGCTCATCACGCAAACTCCACGCGGAAAGTGCTGCCCTTGGCCATCTGCATGGTTACGGATTTGCACTTTTTACTCGCAGGATTTATCGAGACTTTTAAGTTAAAGGGTTGTTAAGGCCTGCATCCTGCCGCTTCTTAATCTTAAGGGAGTGTTACCGGCGCGGGCCTCCGCGACTCGGATTCCCATGATTAAGCGTTCCTGCATGGGCCGTCTGAAGCGCTGGCAAGCGGCCGGGATGACACCTAAATTCAAGCGCCATGGCCCGCGAATCGATCGATCACGCCAACAATGTCAGACGGAAGGAACCCTCCCGTTCCCGGCCCGACCCGACGCGACCGGACCCGACGCAACCCGGGGAGGCGCTGCCAGACTCGGAGCAGCCGCAGGTTCTGGCAGCCGGCGACATCGATCCTGAGACTGTCACGACAGACGAGGACGATGAGGCCCGGCTGCCGGACGTCACGGAGGATGGCAATGAGACCATCGCCGAGGGCCCGCTCGCGACCGGTCATGCCGCGATCGAAAACGCGGTCAAGCTGGCGCCGACTTCGCCCGGCGTCTATCGCATGCTCAATGCCGCCCATGACGTGCTGTATGTCGGCAAGGCCAAGAATGTCCGCAAGCGGCTTTCTTCTTATGCGCGGGCCAGCGCGCCGTTGCCGGCGCGCATCCTGCGCATGATCGCAGCGACGGTTTCGGTCGAGATCGTGTCGACCGGGACCGAAACCGAAGCGCTTCTGTTGGAAGCAAACCTGATCAAGCAGTTGCGCCCGCGCTTCAACGTGCAACTGCGTGACGACAAATCGTTCCCCTACATTCTGATCACCGGCGATCACTGGGCGCCGCAAATTCTCAAGCACCGCGGGGCGCAGTCGCGGCCTGGGCAATATTTCGGGCCGTTCGCCTCGGCTGGCGCGGTCAATCGCACCATCACCGCGCTCCAGCGCGCGTTCCTGATCCGCTCCTGCACGGACGCGTTTTTCGAAAGCCGCACCCGCCCCTGCCTGCTCTATCAGATCAAGCGTTGCGCCGGACCCTGCACCCGCGAGATCGATTTTCCCGGCTATACCGAGCTCGTGCGCGAAGCGAGGGATTTCCTTTCCGGCCGCAGCCGCGCGGTGAAACAGGAACTCGCAGGCGAAATGGAAAAGGCCTCCACCGAGCTCGAATTCGAGACAGCCGCGCTTTACCGTGATCGCCTTGCCGCGTTGTCGTCGATCCAATCGCAGCAAGGCATCAACCCGCGCACCGTAGAAGAAGCCGACCTGTTCGCGATCCATCAGGAGGGCGGATATTCCTGCGTCGAGGTGTTCTTCTTTCGCACCGGACAGAACTGGGGCAATCGCGCCTATTTTCCGAAGGCGGAAAAATCATTCACGCCGGAAGAGGTGCTGGCGTCGTTCCTGGCGCAATTCTACGACGACAAGCCGCCGCCAAAGCTCATTCTGCTGTCGCATGCCATCGAGGAAGCCGCGTTGATGGCGAGCGCTCTATCGATCAAGGCCGGCTTCAAGGTCGAGGTCATCACGCCGCAGCGTGGCGAGAAAAAAGAACTGATCACGCATGCGTTGACCAATGCGCGCGAAGCGCTGGGCCGCAAACTTGCCGATACCGCAACCCAAAGCCGGCTGCTGGCAGGGCTTGTCACCACGCTTGGCCTGCCGCATCCGCCGCGCCGCATCGAGGTTTACGACAACAGCCACATCCAGGGCACCAATGCGGTCGGTGCCATGATCGTGGCGGGACCGGACGGCTTCATCAAAAACCAGTACCGCAAGTTCAACATCAAATCCGAAGGCCTGACACCGGGCGACGACTACGGGATGATGCGCGAGGTGCTGCAGCGGCGCTTCAAGCGGCTGTTGACGCCACCAACCGGGGACGATGCGGCCAGGCCGAAGGCGGACGACGACTCCTTTCCGCAATGGCCGGACCTCGTCATCATCGACGGCGGCCGTGGCCAGCTCAGTGCGGCGAAAGAAATTTTCGACACCCTTGGACTGACCCAGGTCTCGCTGATGTCGGTCGCCAAAGGGCCGGACCGCGATGCCGGGCGGGAAACCCTGTTCATGCCGGGCCGCGAGGCGATCAAGCTCGAACCGCGCGACCCCGTGCTGTACTTTATCCAGCGGCTGCGCGACGAGGCCCACCGCTTCGTGATCGGATCCCACCGCAAATTGCGTAAGAAGGATATACGCGAGGCCGGCTTGCAGGAAATTCCCGGCATCGGTCCCTCGCGCAAGCGGGCGTTATTGCATCATTTTGGAACCTTGAAGGAGATCGAGCGGGCCTCGATCACCGATCTCGGCAAGGTTCCGGGTGTCAGCGCCGAGAGTGCGCGCAAGATTTTCGAGTTTTTCCACGCCCAGCCGGGATAGGGGCTTTCCCAACCCGGCCGGGATAAAGATATCACCAAAAGGTCATATGCGTCCTGCGGTTGACCTTGAGGCCTCAGCGGTATTGGTAGGAAGAATGAACATCGCAACGACCAGAGCCAGAGGATGGGCGAAAAGCTCGCTGTCCCTGCCCAATATGCTGACCTTTGCCCAAATCGCCGCGATCCCGCTGGTGGTCGGCTGCATCTATTGGCAGGCAATTCTGGACGGGCCGTTATGGCTGCGATGGGTGGCGCTGGCGGTGTTCATCGCCGCTGCCGTGACGGACTTCCTCGACGGCTACTATGCCCGGATCTGGGACCAGCAATCGGCGCTGGGGCGGATGCTGGATCCGATCGCCGACAAGCTGTTGGTCGCCTCCTGCCTCTTGATGCTGGCAGCCGACGGCATCATCCATGGCTGGACGCTGTGGGCTGCGATCGTGATCCTGTGCCGTGAAATCCTGGTATCGGGCTTGCGCGAATATCTGGCCGGATTACGCGTCAGCGTCCCCGTCACCAAGCTCGCCAAATGGAAGACGACGGCGCAGCTCGTCGCGATCGGATTCCTGCTGGCTGGCGAAGCGGGCGACCAGGTCATCCCCTTCACCACCCAGATCGGGTTGTTGCTGCTGTGGATCTCCGCGATCGTCACGATCTATACCGGCTGGGATTATTTCCGCGCGAGCCTCCACCACCTCATCAACGAGGATGAGGGATGAAACTGAAATATTTCGCCTGGGTGCGCGAACGGATCGGCAAGCCGGAGGAGACGATCGAGCCGCCGCCCGGCGTTAAAACCGTCGAAGAGCTGATCGCCTGGCTCAGCGCGCGCGGCGAGACTTACGCCCATGCCTTCGAGACGCCGCGAGTGATCCGCGCCGCGATCGACCATGCCCATGTCAAACAGGATGCCGCGATTGCCGGCGCCCGCGAAATCGCCTTCTTCCCGCCGATGACCGGCGGCTGATTTTGGGCATGAGCGATGCCGTCATGACCGAAAACGTCACCATCCGCATTCAGGAAGCCGACTTCGACGTCGCGCGCGAAATATCGGCGCTGACGTCAGGCCGCAGCGATATCGGCGCGGTAGTCTCCTTCACCGGCATCTGCCGGGGTAGTGAAGACGGTACCGCCATCGCCGCATTGACGCTTGAGCACTATCCCGGCATGGCTGAAGCCGAAATCACGCGCCACGCCGATACCGCGATGTCGCGCTGGGAACTGTCTGGAATAAGGGTCATTCACCGCGTCGGCCGCATCGCGCCGGGCGAAAATATCGTGCTGGTCGTGACGGCGTCGAAGCATCGCCATGCCGCATTCGAGGCTGCCGAATTCCTGATGGATTACCTGAAGTCCAATGCGCCGTTCTGGAAACGCGCGGAAGCGGCCGACGGCGCGAGCTGGATCGAGGCCCGCGATCATGACGACGCGGCCGCCGCGCGCTGGACCAAATCCTGATGGCCAAACGCGCCAAGTTACCCGTCAAACGTCCCCGTACAGCCTCAAAACCTCCCAAGGTTTCGGCGAACGAACTGGTGACGCTGCTCGATTTCGTCCGTTATGCGACAAGCCGCTTCAACGAGGCGAAGTTGACCTTCGCCCATGGCACCACCGACCCGGTGGCCGAGGCTGCGTTTCTGGTGTGCGAAACGCTGCATCTTCACCCCGACCAGTTCGAAAGTTTTGCGACCGCGCGCGTGGCAGCGCATGAAGCCCGGTCGATCCTTGACGTGATCGCTCGCCGCGTCAGTTCCGGAAAACCGGCCGCCTATCTCGTCAACAAGATCTACATGCGCGGCCTGCCGTTCTATGTCGACGAGCGGGTGATCGTGCCGCGCTCCTTTATCGGTGAGTTGCTCGAACAGCATTTCGGCGGACAGGACGGTGACGGACCTTCCCTGATCGGGGATGCGAACGCGATAGAAAACGTGCTCGAGCTCTGCACCGGCTCCGGCTGCCTCGCCATTCTGGCCAGCCGCGCATTTCCGAATGCCGAAATCGATGCAGTCGACATCTCCAAAGACGCGCTGGCCGTCGCCGCACGCAATGTCGCAGATTTTGGTCTGACGGATCGGGTGATACTGCATCGCGGCGACCTGTACGCGCCGGTTGCGGACAAGCGTTACGACCTGATCATCGCCAACCCGCCTTACGTCGATACCGAAGGCATGGCGGGTCTGCCCCGCGAATGCCGAGCCGAGCCAATACTGGCTTTCGATGGCGGCGCCGACGGCCTCGATGTCATCAGGCGGATTCTGGACCAGGCCGGGCGGCATCTGACGGCCGAAGGCGGGCTGTTGTGCGAAGTTGGCCGCTGCCGCGCTGCCCTTGAGGCGGCCTATCCTGGAGCCCAGTTCCTCTGGCTTGAGACCGAGGATTCGGACGGCGAGGTATTCTGGATCGCTGCTTCCGAGCTCGCTTCACTTTAAACGCCGTTCCGCCATACGGAAAAGTCAGCCGACCAGCATTCCAGTACCTGACCGAAACTGGTAACGTATCGCTCAAACATCCACCGAAAACTCGAAGAGGCCCGCCATGCTGGACAAGAGCCCGCACTCCGCCATCAACGTTCCCAACGACCTTGCCGCGCACTGGATGCCGTTTACCGCCAACCGCGCCTTCAAGAAGGCGCCGCGGCTGCTCGCGGGCGCCAAGGACATGTACTACTTCACCGTCGACGGCCGTAAAATCCTCGACGGCGCCGCCGGCATGTGGTGCAGCAATGCGGGCCACGGTCGCACCCAGATCGCGGAAGCCATCGGCCGTCAGGCGGCGACGCTGGATTATGCGCCGCCGTTCCAGTTCGGTATTCCGCAGGCCTTTGAACTCGCCAGCCGCGTCGCCGATCTTGCGCCGAAAGGCCTCGACCATGTGTTCTTCTGCAACTCGGGGTCGGAAGCCGCTGATACCGCGCTCAAGATCGCGCTCGCGTATCACCAGATCTCCGGCCAGGGCGGCCGCATTCGCCTGATCGGCCGCGAACGCGGCTATCACGGCGTCGGCTTTGGCGGCACCTCGGTCGGCGGCATGGTCAATAACCGCAAGATGTTCGGCTCGCTTTTGACCGGCGTCGATCATTTGCCGACGACCTATGACCGCGAAAAGCAGGCGTTCTCGAGAGGAGAACCGGAATACGGCGCCCACTTTGCAGATGCGCTGGAGAACCTGGTCAACCTGCACGGCGCCAACACGATTGCGGCCGTCATTGTCGAGCCGATGGCCGGATCAACCGGCGTATTGCCGGCGCCGAAGGGCTATCTCAAGCGGCTGCGCGAGATCACCCAGAAGCACGGCATCCTGTTGATCTTCGACGAAGTCATCACCGGCTTCGGTCGGCTGGGTTATGCCTTTGCGGCCGAACGTTACGGCGTGCTGCCGGACATGATCACGTTTGCCAAGGGCGTGACCAATGGTGCGGCCCCGATGGGCGGCGTAATCGTGCGCGACACCATCCACGATGCCTTCATGAGCGGCCCCGAACACGTCGCCGAACTCGCCCACGGCTATACCTACTCGGCCCATCCTTTGGCGTGCGCGGCAGGCCTCGCCACGCTCGACATCTACCGCGACGAAAAGCTGTTCGAGCATGCTCGCGCCCTTGAACCGAAATGGATTGATGCCATCCTGACGTTGAAAAACGAGCCGAACGTCGTCGATATCCGCACGGTCGGTTTGACGGCGGGCATCGACCTCACCTCGCGGCCGGACGCGCCGGGCAAGCGCGGTTTCGACGCACTCAACAGCGCCTTCTTCGACAACGACCTGATGGTACGTATCGCCGGCGACACCATCGCGCTGACCCCGCCCTTGATCGTGAGCGAGGCACAGGTCGGCGAAATCGTCGAAAAGGTCGCCAAGGTCATCCGCGCGGTAGCCTGACCAGCCTGCCCGACCTTCTCCCGCAAGCAGGAACAGCGGCGCCCCTGCGGGGTGCCGCTGTTCCCGTTGTGCCTAAAGAACACTAGCCTGCCGAATCAAACTTAGTGCTAGTGTTGCGAGGCTCGGGGCAGCGGCAGGGCGCATAACCTCATCCCCGAGCGACATCAACTGGGGGTTGAGGGGCCTAACGCGCAACATGATCCGCATTTCCACGATCTTCATCGCGATTTGCATGGTGCTGGTCGCCGCCTCGCTCGGCCTCATTCTGTATTCGGTGGCGGGAATCAGCGGCATGGAATCGGCGATCGTGGCCTTGACCGTGCTGACCTTCCTGATCCTCTACAACGCCGTGTCGATGCGGCTGCGCGACCGTACCGATGTCGGCGGCCAGATCGCGGATCTGTCGCGCGGGACGGCTGATCTCGCCCGCCAGGTCGCTGAGCACGGCAGACGACTGACCGCCGTCGAAGGAAAGCTCGCCTCCCTCAATCACGTCGGCGCGGACAGCATTCAGGCGGTGGCTGGCGAGATCAACGAACTTGGCTCCCTGGTGAAACAGCTCGCGGTGTCCGTTGCCGGTCATGACGACATTCTGTCGGCAAACGCCGCAGCCGCAGCCCCCGTGAGCCGGCCGGAGAGTTCGGCGCCCAAGGAAACATCCAACGAAACATCCAAGGGAACCCCTTTCGCAGCTGAGCCTCCGAAACTGGTCGTGGCGCCGCCCCCGATTATTGCTGTGGCCGCTGCCGAGCTTCCCACCCCCACACGCAACGAGGTGCAGACGCTGGCGGCCGTGAGAGCCGCGATCGAAGAAAACCGGCTCGACATCTACCTGCAGCCGATGGTGACCTTGCCGCAGCGCAAGGTGCGCTTCTATGAGGCAGTGACGCGAATTCGCGACGAGAATGACCGGGTGCTCACGGCCGAAGAATTCATGCCTTTCGTGGAAGCCGCCGGCCTGATCGGGCGGGTCGACCACACCATGATGCTGCGCTGCGTACAGGTGCTGCGGCGCCTGATGGTCCGCAACAAGGACGTCGGGCTGTTCTGCAACATGGCCGCAGCAACCCTAGGCAATCCCTCGACCTTCGCGCCGTGTCTGGATTTCCTCGAGGCCAACCGCGCACTGGCCCCTTCCCTCGTGATCGAATTCAAGCAGGCGACGTTTCGCAACCTCGGCCCCACCGAGAGCGAACATCTGGCGGCGCTGGCGCAGCGGGGATTCCGTTTCTCGATCGACCACGTCGCCGACCTGCGGATCGAACCGCGCGAGTTGGCCGACCGCGGGGTCCGCTTCATCAAGGTACCCGCCGTCTTGTTGCTCGACCCGAAGGCGTCGTCGACGTCGGACATCCACCCCTCGGATCTCTCCGACCTGCTTGGCCGCTTCGGCATCGACCTGATTGCCGAGCGGATCGAGGGCGAGCGTGCCGTCGTCGACCTGCTCGATTTCGACGTCAGGTTCGGACAGGGCTTTCTGTTTGCCCCGCCGCGGCCGCTGCGGCCCGATGGCGCGTCAGCCTCGGACATTGCTTCTCCAAACAAGGCCCAGGAATCCAATGGTGCTGTCAGGTCGCAGGCGGCCGACGTTCCCGTCATCGAGCCTCCGACGCGAATCACCGGCAATGCCGCGCTGGCGCGGCGCGCCGCGGGTCCCAACTAGGGCTCACTTTCCGAAGTTCGTGTTCCACTTCAGCCCGATGACGAATTTCAGATCGTTGCGACGCTGGTCACGGCTTTTTCACAATATCGCGTTCGATCTTCAACCTTTCGCCATCTTCGATGGCGGTTCGCAGTTCCAACAGCGCCCGCCGCAACCATGTCTTGACCGTGTTGACAGGCGAGCCGAACTTGAGCGCAAGCTGATCTCGGCTCTCGCCGTGAATGTAAGCCGCGATGATCAGCTGGCGCTGCAAGGGCGGCAACGTCTGTAAGGCGGCAAGCGCCTGACGGCCATCCTGCGTCAATTGAATATGGTCGAACGGGCTGCGGTCATCGGCCGCGACGTTCACCAGCACGTCTTCATCGAGTTCGGACTCGGATTTCAACTGCCTGAGGACATCGATCGCACGGTAGCGGACGATTGCAACCATCCATGTCACCGGCGAACTCATCAAGGGATCGAACCTGCCGGCATTTTGCCAGATGCGGGTGTAAGCGTCCTGAAGAACTTCCTCGGCAAGCTCGCGGCGGCGCACGATTGCCACTGCGACGCCGAACATCTTGGATTTGGTCAGATCGTAGAGCTGTGAAAACGCATGCTGGTCGCCCTGGCCGACCGCCATCATCAAGGCCTGCAGCCGACGCGTAGCCGCTGTCGACGCGGCATTGAGCTCATCGGTGTGCACTGCAATGGTAACGCCGGCTGATGCAGAAGCGCCAATCGTTGCTTCAGTACGACCTTCCGTCATCGTACCTGTCCCCGGGGCATTAGCATTCTGATTGCAAGATTAGTTGCGAGACAGGCCCCCCGCGGGGCTTTGAAACGATCTGCCGCTCCCGGCGTATCTTCGCCAACAGAATGACACCGCTGATTGTGCGAAGTGAAGTTCGAACTTCGAACGCCAGAATTCGGAAAAAACGATAATGCCCTCGCTCCGCCAAATCCGATATTTTATTGCTGCTGCTGAAGCCAACAAGATCAATGCGGCCTCTGCTTCGCTCGGGATTTCACAATCCTCTGTGACGACCGCTATCCAGCAACTCGAAGCAGAACTGGGCGTCTCGCTTTTCACCCGCAAAGCCAGCGGCATTTCGCTGACAAGCGAAGGAACGCGATTCCTGAACCATGCGAGAAACATCGAAGCCACGGTTTCCGATGCGGTTCGCTCCATGCGTAACGAGATCAACCGTATCAAAGGTCAGTTACGTGTCGGGTTGACCTATGCCGCGTCAGGTTATTTCATCCAGCCGCTGCTGGCGCGATTTCGCCGGGCGTTCCCGGAATTATCCGTCAAGATTTTGGAAGAGCCGCGCCCTGACCTCGAGCGACAGCTGAAGGAAGACAGTATCGATGTCGCGCTGATGATCGTCTCGAATATCGAAGACCGCACCCGGATCGCGCAAAAGCCGGTGTTGCGATCGCGACGCCGCCTGTGGCTCCCAAGTGGTCATCCGTTTCTCCGCCGGCCGACGGTCACGCTGCCAGAGATCGCAAACGAGCCGCATGTCGTCCTGACCGTGGATGAAGCCGACCGGTCGGTGGGTGCAATCTGGCGCAAGCATCACCTCAAGCCCAACATCGTTTTTCGTACCGCTTCAGTCGAAGCCGTGCGCAGCATGGTAAGCGCCGGCGCGGCTGTCACGATTCTGTCCGATATGGTCTACCGCCCGTGGTCGATCGACGGCAGCCGCATCGAAAAAAAGGATGTCGCCGGCAAAATTCCGACCATGGATGTGGGTTTGGCGTGGCTGAAAAGCCGGCCGTTATCGGACGCCGCGGTGCTTTTTGATGAATTCCTGCGCGCCGCAGCCTAGTGGGCAGCGAATGTCAGATCCGCTCCACTAGCGTCCCGCTTCCGAAGTTCGTATTATTTTGAGCAGCCGAACTTCGGAAGCGAAGGAACACTGTCGAATTATTGATTCTAGTGTGGCATTGGTGTTCAAAAGTCCGCCTGAGGGACTAGCGGCAAGGATGATCCGTACTTTGAACCGTCACACCGACCGACCAAACCCGTCATGACGACGTTGAAATTTGCCGACAGGCTGCGCGATCTCGTCGGCGGCGTCGACGTGCTGCTCAGCGACATCTGGGGCGTCGTTCATAACGGTCTCGTCGCCTTTCCCGAAGCCTGCGAGGCCCTTCAAAATTTTCGCAAGCAGGGTGGCACCGTCATCCTGATTACGAATGCACCGCGGCCGGCCGATTCGGTGCAGCGGCAATTGCGCAAGCTTCATGTCGCCGACGAGACCTATGACGCCATCGTCAGTTCAGGCGACCTGACGCGAAATTTCGTCGCCCGCCATCCCGGCAAGAGAATGTTCTGGGTCGGTCCAGAGCGCGACAGCTCGATCTATCGCGGGCTCGACGCCGGGCTCGTCGGGCTGGAACAGGCCGACTATATCGTCTGCACCGGCCTGTTCGACGACGAAACCGAGACGGCGGAAAACTATCGCGCGATGCTGCTTCAGGCGCGCGAACGCAAGCTGACCTTGTTATGTGCCAATCCCGACATCATCGTCGAACGCGGCGACCGGCTGCTCTATTGCGCGGGCGCCATCGCTGAACTTTATCTCGAACTTGGCGGCGAGGTGATCTTCTACGGCAAGCCGCACCGGCCGATCTATGAACGCGCCATGGCGCTTGCGGCCGAGCGGCGCGGGCGTGAGGTGATGCTCAGCCAGGTGCTTGCGATCGGGGATTCCGTGCGAACAGATCTGGCCGGCGCCCACGGCTTTGGAATCGACTGCCTGTTCGTGACGCGCGGCATCCACTCCGAGGAATTCGAGGGTATCGACCAGCTCGACCCTGCGTCGGTGAAGGAATTATTCGGTCACCCGCCCCGCGCGCTGACGCGGGAGCTGCGGTGGTAGCCCGGAGGCACGCCGTCATACCCGCGAAAGCGGGTATCCAGTACGCTGCGGCCTCTCAGTTCAAGTAGAGATGTCGCTGGAATACTCGATCGCCCGGTCAAGCCGGGCGATGACAAGATGGTTGGAGTTAGCTGGTTCAGGCGCTCGCCATATCCGGAAAGACCGCCTCGATCTTGGTCTTCAGCGTGGCCGCGTTGAACGGCTTGACGATATAGTTGTTCACGCCCGCCTTCTTCGCGGCAATCACGTTCTCGGTCTTTGATTCAGCCGTGATCATGATGAACGGCGTGGTGGCGAGGTTGGGGTCGGCGCGGACTTCCCGGAGCAGGTCGTAGCCGGTCATCGGCTCCATGTTCCAGTCGGATATGACCAGCCCATATTTCTTGCCGCGCATCTTGTTGAGCGCGGCCGATCCATCGCTGGCATCGTCAATATTCTCGAAGCCGAGCTGCTTAAGGAGATTTCTGATGATGCGAATCATGGTGCTGTAGTCGTCCACCACCAGAACCGACATCGATAAATCCACCGCCATCTTTAAATCCCCTGGGCAACAATCGAACGCTGCTGGGGCAAAACGCACCCCGCACTCCGCCCCAAGGACTACCACCAGCCGTTAAACAGCCCGTTAACCGGCGCCCCGGCCGGAAGACCAATTCGCCTCGAAAAAAGCCCGACTGCTCCCGGCTTGACTTCATCCTCCACCCCAAGCCACGGTCCGCCGCCCCCGTCAGCTAAGATTTTGTAAATGGCCTCCGATTTTACCGTAATCCGCGATACCAGCCCGCCCGCCTCCACCCCGAAGGGAATGGTGGTGGCGATGGGCAATTTCGACGGCGTTCATCTTGGCCACCGCGCGGTGATTGACGCGGCCCACCGCATGGGGCTTGCGCACGGCCGGCCGGCCTTCGCCGTCACTTTCGAGCCCCACCCAAGGAGCTATTTCAGCCCGAACACTCCTCAGTTCCGTCTCACGGACGAGGCAGCCAAGCTCCGGCTGCTGGCGGCCACCGGCCTTTCGGGCGCCGTGGTGATGACCTTTGACAAGCGGCGCGCCGAAACGACGGCGCAAGATTTTATTCACCACGATCTGATCGAGCGGCTCGGAATTAGCGGCATCGCTGTCGGCTATGACTTTCACTTCGGCAAGGGTCGCGTCGGCTCGCCAGGCCTTTTGGTCGCCGAGGCCCCGCGCCTGGGCATCGAAGTCGATGTCCAGGCCCATGTCGACATCGCCGAACGGCCGGTCTCCTCGAGCGCCATCCGCATGGCGCTGGCCGAAGGGCAGATCGACGAGGCGACCGCGATGCTGGGCGGCCCCTGGTTCATCACCGGCGAGGTCATCCACGGCGAGAAACGCGGCCGCGACCTCGGTTTTCCGACTGCCAATATAAGGCTCGACAAGAATTGCGGCCTCAAGCACGGCATCTATGCGGTGCGGGTCGGCCGGGACGGCCGACGCTTCGATGGCGTGGCGAGTTTCGGCCGCCGCCCGACCTTCGACAATGGCGCGCCGCTGCTGGAAGTTTTCCTGTTCGATTTCAAGGGCGACCTTTATGGCAGCCGCCTGGATGTCGCCTTTATTGCCTTCCTTCGCGAAGAATTGAAATTCGATCATCTCGACGCCCTGATTCGCCAGATGGACGACGACAGCCGCCGCGCCCGCGAATGCCTGGCGGCCTCGCCCGATGCCTTCCCCGCACTGGGGGCCGTTGCCTGATCTTGAAGGGCGGGCTTTGCGATTTCGTCGCCCCCTGCTATGGAAAGCCCATGTTTACGCGGCGCAACATCGGCATTAGCGGCCCGGCTTCCGCCTGAGCTTTTAAGCTCGGCGCAAGACCGGGATTTCTCGTTCATCCGCCATTCGCCCCAGATCTCGATCGCGTACCAGAGCATCCATGTCCGAAAAGCCGCAAAAGTCAAACTCAACCGACTATTCCAAAACCCTGTTCCTGCCGCAGACGGAATTTCCGATGCGCGCCGGCCTGCCTCAGCGCGAGCCGGACATCCTCGGGGCCTGGAACAAGATCGGCCTCTATGAGCGTCTACGCGAGAACTCCGCTGGGCGGCCAAAATTCGTCCTCCATGACGGGCCACCCTATGCCAATGGCAACATCCATATCGGGCACGCGCTCAACAAGATCCTCAAGGACGTCGTAACCAAGAGCCAGCAGATGCTGGGTTTCGATTCCAATTATGTGCCGGGCTGGGACTGTCACGGCTTGCCGATCGAGTGGAAGATCGAGGAAGAAAACTACCGCTCCAAGGGAAAGACCAAGCCGGACTTCCGCGACTCCACCGCGATGGTGGCGTTCCGAAAAGAATGCCGCGCTTACGCCACGCACTGGCTGAATGTGCAGCGGGAAGAATTCAAGCGGCTCGGCATCGTCGGCGACTGGGATCACCCTTACGCTACCATGAGCTATCCGGCCGAAGCGCAGATCGCGCGCGAGCTGATGAAGTTTGCGGCGAACGGCACACTCTATCGCGGCTCCAAACCCGTGATGTGGAGCGTGGTGGAGAAGACCGCGCTCGCGGAAGCCGAGGTCGAGTACGAGGATTATACTTCCGATACGGTGTGGGTGAAATTTCCGGTGACCTCGCCCGCGCATGGCGCACTGGCCGGTTCAAGCATCGTGATCTGGACCACGACGCCATGGACGCTGCCGGGCAATCGGGCGATCAGCTTCTCGCCGAAGATCGCCTATGGCATTTATAAAGTCACCGACGCCCCCGCCGACAACTGGGCGAAAAACGGCGACCACCTGATTTTGGCGGATGCGCTCGCGGACAGCGTGTTCAAACAAGCGCGCGTCACGGCATATGAGAAAGTCCGTGCGCTCCCAGCCGAGACGCTGGACGCGGTGGAATGCGCGCATCCGCTTAGGGGTCTCGATGGCGGATATCAATTCATCGTTCCGCTGTTAGCGGGCGATCACGTCACTGACGACACCGGTACCGGATTCGTGCACACCGCGCCCGGCCACGGCCGCGAGGACTTCGACGTCTGGACGGCGAGTGCGCGTGAACTGGAAGCGCGCGGCATCCCTACCACCATTCCCTACACCGTCGACGAGAACGGCGCTCTGACGGCGCAAGCGCCTGGCTTCACCGGAAAACGCGTGCTCAACGACAAGGGTGAAAAGGGCGACGCCAATGAGGCCGTGATCAAGGCCTTGATCGACGCCGGCATGTTGCTGGCGCGCGGACGCTTGAAGCACCAGTACCCGCATTCCTGGCGCTCGAAGAAGCCGGTGATCTTCCGCAATACGCCGCAATGGTTCATTGCGATGGACAAGGACATCCTCGACAACGGCAAGGCGAAATCCGGCGATACCTTGCGCGCCCGCGCGCTGCACGCGATCTCCGTCACCCAATGGGTGCCGCCGGCGGGACAAAACCGCATCAACGGCATGATCGTCAATCGTCCGGACTGGGTGATCTCGCGCCAGCGCGCCTGGGGCGTGCCGATCGCGGTGTTCGTGCGCGAGAAGGGCGACGGCTCGGCGGAGATCTTGCAGGACGAAGTCGTCAATCAGCGGATCAGCGAGGCCTTCATGGAAGAAGGCGCCGATGCCTGGTATATGGACGGCGCCCGCGAGCGTTTCCTCGGGTCTCGCGCCAGTGAAGACTGGAAGAAGGTCGACGACATCTGCGACGTCTGGTTCGACTCGGGCTCGACGCATGCTTTCGTGCTGGAGGATCGTCAGAACTTTCCCAATCTCGGCCATATCGTCCGCAAGATCGATGGCGGCACCGATACCGTGATGTATCTCGAAGGCTCCGATCAGCACCGTGGCTGGTTTCATTCCTCGCTGTTGGAAAGTGCCGGTACCCGCGGGCGCGCGCCCTATGACGTCGTGCTGACCCACGGCTTCACGCTCGATGAGAACGGCCGCAAGATGTCGAAGTCGCTCGGCAACACGGTCGAGCCGCAGAAAGTCATCGCGCAATCCGGCGCCGACATTTTGCGGCTGTGGGTCTGCGCCACCGACTATGCCGACGATCAGCGCATCGGCCCCGAAATCCTCAAGAACACCATCGAAACCTACCGCAAGCTACGCAACACCACCCGCTGGATGCTCGGCACGCTGCACCATTTCAAGCCGGCCGATGCGATCGTACCAACTGAGATGCCCGAACTCGAGCGGCTGATGCTGCATCGCTTGAGCGAGATCGATGCTGTCGTGCGCGAGGCCTATGCGGCATTCGACTACAAGACGGTCGTCGCTTCGCTTACGCATTTCATGAATACGGATCTATCGGCGTTTTATTTCGATATCCGCAAAGACGTGCTGTATTGCGATCCGCCGTCTTCGGTGGCGCGCAAGGCTGCGTTGACGACGGTCGACATTCTCTGCGATGCGATCCTGCGGTGGCTGGCGCCAGTATTGAGCTTCACCTGCGAGGAAGCCTGGTGGCTCTACAAGCCTGACGCTGAGGCCTCGGTGCATTTGACGCTGTTTCCCGATGGCCTTGAAGCGTTCCGCGACGACACGCTGGCCGCGAAATGGGAGATCATCCGCGACGTGCGCCGCGCGGTGACCGGCGCGCTCGAACTCGAACGCGCGGCCAAGCGCATCGGCTCGTCACTGGAAGCCTCCCCGCTGGTCTATGTCGCCGACAAGACGATCTTCGCCACGCTGTTTGATGTCGATCTGGCGGAGGTCTGCATCACCTCAAACGCCATGGTCACCAACGAAGAGGCTCCGGCCGGGGCTTTTCAACTGAACGATGTGCCGAACGTCGCCGTCGTTGTTGAAAAAGCCGCGGGCAAAAAGTGCGCCCGGTCGTGGAAGATTCTCCCGACCGTCGGCGAGGACGCCGAATATCCCGACGTGTCGCCACGGGATGCGGTCGCTTTACGTGAATGGAAGGCGATGGGGGTGACGCCTTGAGCCTCCACATCCGCCTCGGCGTGATCATGGCCATCGTGACGCTCGTGCTGGATCAGGCCTCTAAATTCTGGCTGGTCCGGGTATTCGACATTGCCCATCGCGGCACGGTCAAGCTCACGCCGTTCTTCGATCTGGTCCTGGCCTGGAACCAGGGCATCAGCTTCGGCTGGTTTCAGAACGACGGCCCGACGGCTCAACTCATCCTTCTGGCGGTCAAGGCGGTCGCGGTCGTAGTCCTGGCGGTCTGGATGGTCCGCTCGCGGACCCTGATGGCTACCTTGGCCCTCGGATTAATCATTGGCGGGGCGATCGGAAACGGCGTCGACCGCTTCGCCTATGGCGCGGTGGTCGATTTCGCCCTTTTTCACGTCCAGATCGGGGAAAATACCTTCAATTGGTATGTGTTTAACCTGGCTGATGTAGCAATTGTTGCCGGGGTTGCCGCCTTGTTGTATGAATCGTTCTGGGGAATATCCGCCGCAAAAGCGCCCTGATCCGGCTAATAGTAGTCCGTTGAGCGTGAAGGCTTTGCTGGCCGCGAACAAGGCACCCAAGGTCTGGAATATAACGCCATTTTTGAACGGGAAAGTGCGATGAGCCGAACTGAAGCTGACGGCCGGACTGGACAAAATCCGTCGATCATCACGATGCGAGCCGTAGGCCTTGCGGTCCTCTCCTTAAGCTTTGTCGCGACCGTTGGCATTGCGCGCGCGGCCGACGACGACCGCACCTTCTCGGAAAAAATCACGGACGGCTTCTTCGGCACCATCCGTGGCACCAACATGGACAGCCACGGCATCGACTACCGCGAGCGGTCCCCGCTGGTGGTGCCGCCGACCCTCGATCTGCCGCCGCCGGCCTCGGCAGCCGACGCACCGGCCGCCAATTGGCCCAAGGATCCCGACGAGCGCGCGCGCAAGGCGGTTATCGCCGCCAAGAAGAAGGCTGCGCCGCCTCCGGGCCGCGTCATAGTGACGACCGCAGGCGCGCTCGCCGCCGGCCAGACCCAGCCGATCAACATCGCACCTCCAGTCGACCCGCAGGCAGGACAACCGCCCGCTCCCGGCACGACGCGTCCGGCCTACGCCAGCGACCGTAATGGCACGGCCCTCACCGATCCAGTCTACGACAAGCCGGGCAATCTGTTCACCGGCGGCGCTGCGGATTTGGCTGACAGCATTGGCATCGGCAACCTGTTCGGCGGCAGCACCAAAGCTGTGCAGGTTGAACCCGGTACCGAGCCAGCCCGGCAAGCTTTGACCCAACCGCCGATTGGATATCAGACGCCCTCGGCCAACTACGCTTATGGCGAACAAAAGAAGGGCTGGCTGGATGGCACGTCCAACCCGGACAAGAATCCGCTTAGCCAGATGTCAAGCGCATCGAGCGTCGTCCACTAAGCGTCTCGGTGCCTTACTGATTGCCTGACACGGCCCGGCATCGGCTTCCGATGCCGGCGTCCCAACGACAAGGATCATCGGTGGCGCTTTGGACATTCGTTTTGACGGCTCACGGCCGGATCGGTAGCGAACGCTTCGTCCTTCTCGCCGCACGTCCAGACCATTCATGATATTGTCGGGGAGATTGCGGGTTTCCCTGTTTGCCGGCCTGATCGCAGGGCTTGTTGCCACCCCAACTGTTACGCTGGCCGAAACCGCACCCGCGCCGTCGGCCTCATTCACCCTCAACAACGGGCTCCAGGTCGTGGTGATTCCGGATCACCGCACGCCGGTCGTCACGCAGATGATCTGGTACAAGGTCGGCTCCGCCGACGAGACATCCGGCAAATCCGGTCTCGCCCACTTTCTCGAACATCTGATGTTCAAGGGCACGAGCAAACATTCCGCCGGTGAATTTTCCCAAACCGTGCTGCGCGTCGGCGGTAACGAGAACGCCTTTACCTCCGCCGACTATACCGCCTATTTCCAGCGCGTGCCGCGCGAAGAACTTGGCCGGATGATGGAGTTCGAGGCCGATCGCATGACCGGCCTCGTCTTGAAGGATGAAAACGTATTGCCCGAGCGCGACGTCGTGCTCGAGGAATTCAACATGCGGGTGGCCAACAATCCCGAGGCGCGGCTCACCGAACAGATCATGGCGGCGCTCTATCTCAACCATCCGTATGGCCGGCCCGTGATCGGCTGGCATCCGGAGATCGAGAAGCTCGATCGCGAAGACGCGCTCGCTTTCTACCGGCGTTTTTATGCCCCCAATAATGCCATCCTGGTAATTGCCGGGGATGTCGATGCGGATGAGGTGCGCCCGATGGCGGAGCGGACCTTTGGCGCAATTGCCGCGCAGCCCGCAATACCGGCGCAGCGCCTCCGTCCGCAAGAGCCTGAGCCTGCTGCGCCGCGCACGGTGACGCTGTCCGATCCCCGCGTCGAACAGCCCGGCCTGCGACGTTACTATCTGGTCCCGTCCGCCAGCACGGCCGCCGCCGGGGAGAGTGCCGCGCTTGACGTGCTGGCGCAGTTGATGGGCGGTGGCAGCAATTCCTATCTCTATCGCCGGCTGGTGGTCGATCGGCCGCTCGCGGTGAGCGCCGGAGCCGCCTATCAAGGCATCTCGCTTGACGCGACGCAGTTCTCGATATCGGCCTCGCCAAGAGCCGGCGTGACATTCGCGCAGGTCGAACAGGCGATCGACGACGTGATCGCGGATATCGGCGAGAACGGGGTCCGTTCCGAAGATCTCGAGCGCGTCAAAACGCAGCTCATCGCCGAAACGATCTACGCCCAGGACAATCAGGCCACCCTCGCCCGCTGGTATGGCGGCGCGATGACGACCGGACAGAGCATCGAGGACATTCGGAAGTGGCCCGAGCGCATCCGTGCGGTTACCGCCGACCAGGTGCGCGAAGTCGTGCAAAAATGGTTCAGCAAAAATCGCTCGGTCACCGGCTATCTCATCAAGGATGCGACGCCCAGGCACACGGAGAAGCGGTCGTGACCTTCCCCAGAATCGGTGCGGCACGCACCTTGCTCGGCATATGCGTAGCGATCGCCGCCGTGCTGCCGGCCCCTTCCAATGCCGCCGCCAAGATCCAGCACCTGATTTCGCCCGGAGGTATCGAAGCCTGGTTTGTGCAGGATGCCACCGTGCCGCTGGTCGCCATGGAGTTTGCCATGAGCGGCGGCGCCGCCCAGGACCCGGCCGACAAGGCCGGCGTCGCCAATATGGTGGCCGACCTCATCGACGAGGGCTCGGGTGAACTGGATTCCGCGGCGTTTCACGAACACCTGGATCGGCGCGCCATCGAACTCGGCTTCAGCGTTACGCGGGATTATTTCCGCGGCTCCTTGCGCATGCTCAAGGAAAACAAGGATGAAGCCTTCGACCTTTTACGGACGGCGCTGACCTCGCCGCATTTCGACAGCGGCGACGTCGAACGCATTCGTGCCCAGCTCATCTCGGGCCTGAGGCGCGAGACCTCCAGCCCCAACTCGCTCGCAGGCCGCAAATTCGTGGAGATCGCCTATGGCGATCATCCCTACGGCCGGCCGTCTGGCGGCTCGCTGGAGAGCGTTCCGAACATCACGATCGCCGATATGAAGGATTATGTCAGCCGCGTATTGAGCAGGGAACACCTGAAGATTTCGGTGGTCGGCGACATCGACGCAGCTTCGCTTGGCGGATTGCTGGATCGTACATTTGGCGGGCTGCCTGAGAAGTCGAAGCTCATGCCGGTGCCCGACATTGCGGCCAGCAAGCCGCCGCAGCGTGAGTTCATCGCGCTCGACGTGCCGCAAACCGTGGTGACGTTTGGCGGCCCCGGCATCAAGCGCAACGATCCGGATTTCATGGCCGCCTTTGTCGTCAATCACATTCTCGGCGGCGGGTCGGGATCGCGGCTCTACCGCGAGGTGCGCGAGAAACGCGGTCTGGCCTATTCGATCTCGGACTCGCTGGTCTGGATGGACCACTCCGCTTTGTTCGTCGGCTCAACCGGAACACGGGCCGACCGCGCCGGTGAAACGGTCGAGGCCATCACCCGCGAGATCCGCCGCATGGCAGAAGAAGGCCCGACCGAGCAGGAACTGGATGAAGCCAAATCCTACTTGAAGGGCTCGCGGATGCTGTCCCTCGATACGTCATCGAAGCTTGCCTCCGCCCTGCTGCAATATCAGCTCGATCATCTTTCGAGCGACTATATGGAACAGCGCAATGCGCTCGTCGATGCGGTGACGATCGACGACGCCAGAAAGGCGGCGCACCGGCTGTGGGGCGATGGCCTGTTGACCGTCATCGTCGGCCGCGCCCCGCAGGCCGCCGCCCAGCCGGTGTCGGCTGTGCCCTTGAAGGCAAATTGAGGCACCTCGCGCCCAAGCAAATCGCGCACAAAGCAGCTATTCTCGCCGAAAGCCCGATTCCATGACGGTGACGCCATGCTGCGGATTGCCCGCGACCTTTCGATCGACGAAAACGACTTTGATATTACCTTTGTTCGCGCCTCCGGACCGGGCGGGCAGAACGTCAACAAACTCTCGACCGCGGTACAGTTGCGGTTCGACACCCGCCGGATCGTGCTGCCGGAGGACGCTGCGATAAGACTGGCGCGGCTTGCAGGCCAGCGCATGACCAAGGACGGCGTGATCGTCATTCACGCGCAGCGCTTCCGTACCCAGGAGCGCAACCGCAGCGATGCGATCGAACGTCTGACCGAAATGTTGCGCGAAGCCATGATCCGCCCGGTTCCACGGCGCGCGACCCGGCCAACGCTTGGATCGAAGAAACGCCGGCTGGAGGGGAAAAAACGCCGCAGCGACGTCAAAGCCAAGCGGGGCTCCGGCGGCTTCGACGACTAAAGCAACCGGGGACTTCTACTTCCGCGCCCTCCCGGAACGGCTGAAAAACCCCTAAATTGTCTCGGCATCGCGAGTGAGTTGAATGCCCGTCCGACAATTGCCAGAGCAAGTCGTCAACCGCATCGCCGCGGGCGAGGTGGTCGAGCGTCCGGCTAGCGTCGTCAAGGAACTCGTCGAGAACGCGATCGACGCCGGCGCCAGCCGGATCGATATCTTCACCGATGGCGGCGGCCGGCGCAAAATTGCCATCACCGACGACGGCGGCGGCATGACCCGCGCCGATCTCGCGCTGGCGGTCGAGCGCCATGCCACCTCCAAGCTCGACGATGAGGACCTGCTATCCATCCGTACGCTGGGATTTCGCGGCGAGGCGCTGCCCTCGATCGGCGCGGTGGCTAAACTCAACATCACCACCCGCCACGCGACCGAGCCACACGCCTGGACGCTGTCGGTGGAAGGCGGGGAAAAGTCCGCGCTCGCACCCGCCGCCTTGTCGCAAGGCAGCCGTGTCGAGGTCAGCGATCTCTTTTATGCGACGCCGGCGCGGCTGAAATTTCTCAAGACCGACCGCACCGAAGCCGAAGCGATCCGCGAGGTGGTGCGGCGGCTCGCCATGGCGCGGCCGGACATTGCCTTCACGCTGGCGGGCGAGGAACGCAGCCCGGTCACCTGGGCCGCAGCGCTGCCCGGACCGCCCGGACAACTCACGCGGCTTGGCGATATCCTGGGCGCGGATTTTCGCATCAGTGCCATCGACGTCCGCGCCGAGCGCGAAGGCGTCATCGTCGAAGGATTTGCCGCGGCGCCATCCCTGACGCGGGCCAACGCGCTCGGACAATATCTCTTCGTCAACGGCAGACCCGTTCGCGACAAGCTCATCCTGGGCGCCGTGCGCGCGGCCTACTCCGACTATTTGCCGCGTGACCGTCATCCGGTGGTGGCGTTGTTCGTGACGCTCGATCCCAGGGAAGTCGACGCCAACGTCCATCCCGCCAAGACCGAAGTGCGTTTTCGCAATACGGGACTGGTGCGCGCGCTGATCGTGCATGTGCTGAAGGAAGGTCTCGCGCGCGAGGGCAGGCGCACGGCCGCCAACACCGGCAGCGACGTGATCGACGCGCTGCGCCCCGCCTTTGCGCCACGGCAAATGAGCGGGGGACAAGCGAACTGGGATTGGCGGCGCTCGCCGGCTTTTCCAGCAGGACCATCGCCGGTCTTTCAGACGGCGGCGGCGACCGCCTTCGCCGAACCAGGCCAGGCGGCCTTCGATGTCGGCACGCCGACCGCCGACGTTCAATTCGAGACGCAGCAGCCGACCGACCTGCTCGACCGCCCGCTTGGCGCGGCGCGGACGCAGATTCACGAAACCTATATCGTCTCGCAGACCCGCGACGGCCTCATTGTCGTCGATCAGCATGCGGCGCATGAACGCATCGTCTACGAGAGGCTGAAGGCTTCGCTGGCAAAAAACGGGGTGCAGCGGCAAATCCTGCTGATCCCGGAAATCGTCGAAATGGATGAGGCTACGGTCGAACGATTGTTAGAGCGAGCTGAGGAACTCGCCTCCTTCGGTCTTGCAATAGAGTCGTTCGGTCCCGGCGCGGTCGCGGTGCGCGAGACGCCGTCGCTGCTCGGCAAGGCCAATGCCGGTGCAATGTTGCGCGACCTCGCCGAGCATATGGCGGAATGGGATGAAGCCTTGCCGCTCGAACGCCGACTGATGCATGTCGCGGCCACCATGGCCTGCCATGGCTCGGTCCGCGCCGGGCGCATTCTCAAGCCGGAAGAAATGAACGCGCTACTCCGCGAGATGGAAGACACGCCCAACTCAGGACAATGCAACCACGGCCGGCCGACCTATGTGGAGCTGAAACTGTCAGATATCGAGAAGCTGTTCGGGCGGAGGTAAGCTACCCAATCGTCATGCGCGGGCTCGACCCGCGCATCCATCTTCTCGGAGAAGATTTCATGATCGATGGATTGCCGGCATAGGCGAGCGGAAGCGACGCCGTCCTTCGGACGGCTATGCCCGGCAATGACGGAGTAATTCAGCCAGCAACCGAATCATTGACCTTCAAAAACACAAACTCCGTGTCGTCGTAGGCGCGCCGTTCCAGTTCCGCAAAACCCTCACCCGCTTTGAACGCAGCTGCCTTCGCTTCTTCGACCACAAGCAAAGCACCTGGCATCAGCCAACCGCCATCGCGCAACGAAGCAAGCGCCTTTTCGGCCAACCCCTTGGCGTAAGGCGGATCAAGAAACACCAGCGAGAATGGCTCCATCGGATGCGCCGGACCAAGATTGGTGGCGTCGCGGCGATAGACTTTCGTCACGCCGCCCAGGCCCAGCGACTTGACGTTGTCGCGCATCAAGGCACGCGCCTCTGCGCCATTATCGACAAAGAGCGCGAATTTGGCGCCGCGCGAGATCGCCTCGATGCCGAGCGCCCCTGTGCCGGCAAACAGATCGAGTACGCGCGAATCCACGATCGGATCGTCGTAAGCATGGACCAGGATGTTGAAGATCGACTCGCGCAACCGATCCGCCGTGGGGCGGATATCGCGCGAAGAAGGCGAGGCGAGATTGCGGCCTTTCAGGCGCCCACCGACAACGCGCATTAGAGCCCCCGGCGCTCCCCTCCCCCTTGCGAGGAGGGGTTGGGGGTGGTGGGAGTGCTATTCACTCGGAGCGTTCGTGTGACATCAAGCAGCATCGCAGCGGCTCTTACTCATCCAGCGGCTTCAGATCGCGCTTGCCGTGATAGCCGCGCTTCGGGCGGCGCGGCGGGCCGTAGCCATTGGCCTCTTCCTCATTACGCGCACGCGCCTCGTCGCTTCCGGTCCGCCGCACCAGGACGCGACGGCCCTTGCTGTCGGCGATCAGCGCGCTCTTGCCGGCCGGCTTGAACGGTTTCTTGCCACGCGGCGCGTCAGCCGTTTCATTATCCGGCTTTGCAGTCGCATCACCCGGCATCGGCCGGTTGAAATCGGCGCCGGCCAGCGTTGCGATCTTTTCGCCGAGCTGTTCGCGTAACACGCGCGTCTTGACTTCCTCCACCATGCCTTCGGCGAGTTCCGCGAGCTGGAACGGACCATAGGAGATGCGGATCAGCCGGTTCACTTCGAGACCGAGATGCGCCATTACGTTGCGCACTTCGCGGTTCTTGCCTTCACGGATTGCGAACACCAGCCAGACATTGGCGCCCTGGTCGCGCTCCAGCGTCGCATCAATGGATCCGTATTTGACGCCGTCAACCTCGACGCCTTTTTTCAACTCGTCGAGCTGGCCTTGCGTGACTTCGCCGTGAGCGCGGACCCGATAACGCCGCAGCCAACCGGTATCCGGGAGTTCGAGTGCACGCGCCAAGCCGCCATCGTTGGTCAGCAGCAACAGGCCTTCGGTGTTGAAGTCGAGCCGGCCGACGCTGATCAGCCGCGGCAAGCCCTCGGGAAGGTTGTCGAACACCGTTGGCCGACCTTCGGGATCGGCATGGGTCGTCATCAACCCGCGCGGCTTGTGATACAGGAAGAGCCGCGTGCGCTCGCGCGGCGGCAACGGCTGGCCGTTGACGGTGACCACGTCGTTTTCAGTGACGTCGAGCGCGGGAGAGTTGATCACACGGCCGTTGACCGTGACGCGCCCCTGCACGATCCACTCTTCGGCGTCACGGCGCGAGGCAAGCCCTGCGCGCGATACCACCTTGGCGATGCGCTCGCCGGATTTCTTGACCTTTGGCGCGCGCGCCGGACGCCGCTCCTCAGCTGGGCGCTCGCGATAGGCGCCGCGGCCACCGAATGCCGGGCGCTTCACGAAAACCTTGCTGTCGTCCTCATTGTCCCGGCGCGGACGATCGAAGCCACGGCCGCGCGGCTCGCTGCGGGGATGTTCCTGCCAGTCGGTGCGGCCTGAGGCACGCTCAGGACCGCTGCCGCGACCTCCGAAGTCGCGTTCGCGATCTCCGGAGTTGCGTTCGCGATCTCCACGCGGGCGGTCAAATTTCGGACGATCCTCGCGAGGAGAATCGAATTTCGGGCGATCACGAAACGGACGATCGCCTTCGGGGCGGTCACCGCGCGGACGCGAGAAACGCGGACGCTCGGTATTGTCGTTATCACGCGGTCTGTCGTAACGCGGCTTGTCGAATTTCGGGCGGTCGAAATTCCGTGCACCTTCGCGGGCGGGGCGTGAGTTGCGGTCCGGCGAGGAAGAATCTCGCTTCTGCCACGGTTTGTCGTCGCTGCGATCCGCGCCGCCGCCGAAATCCTTCCGCGGGCCGCGCGAAAATTTCTTGTCGCCGTCGAATTTTCGCTCGGAACGGCCGGTGAACGGCCGGTCTCCACGCGGACGGTCACCGTCCCGCGGCCGTGCATTGAAGGGGCGCTCGCCGCGCGGGCGATCACCATCTTTGCGGAAGCCTTCGCCGCGCGGTGTATAAGGCCGCTTCTCGCCACCCTCTCGCGGGGTGTAAGGTTTTTTATCGCCGAATTTCCGGTCACCAAATTTCTTGTCGCCAAATTTCCTGTCTTGGAAACGCGAAGCCGGACGCGCGGCGCCGCCGTCACGGTTGCGTTCGGGTCGGTCGCCACGCGGCGTGTACGGGCGCTTGTCGCCACCACGGTCTTCGCGCGGCCGGAACGCGCGTTTCTCACTGTCGCCGCCTCGCGACGGCCGGTCGCCATAGGGTCGATCACTGCGGGGCCGCGGTGCATCGCCGTCATCGCGGCGCGGCGGACGATCGTCGCGCTTTCCGGCATACGGACGGCGCTCACCTTCGGCCTTACCCGCAAAACCGCGCTTGGCAAATTTCTTCTCAGGCCCCCGGGAAGCGCCCGAGCGGCCCTTGCCGCCAGACGGACGGTCGCGCCGGCCCCGAGAGTTGTTGTTTTTGTCGTCGTCGCGGGGCATGAAAGGTCTCATTTCGGGTGCATGTACAAATGACGATGATGCGCGCTCTTTCAATGAGGCGCATTCTCACGCAAAATCGTTATCCACTTTTGCTGAAGGCCCACCCCATAGCAGAGTTCTCCCGGCGATACGAGCCATGACCGCACCATCTTTCATGGATTTAGCGCTGAAAGCGGCCGAAAAGGCCGGAAAATCGGCCGAAGTGCCGATCGGATGCGTCATCGTGCTTAACAACGAGGTCATCGCGGCCGCCGGAAACCGCACGCTAACCGACCGCGATCCGACCGCGCACGCCGAAATTCTCGCGATCCGGCAAGCCACCAAGGCGGTCGGCAGCGAGCGGCTGGTCGATTGCGACCTCTATGTCACGCTGGAACCCTGCACGATGTGCGCGGGCGCGATCTCGCTCGCGCGGATCAGACGGCTTTATTACGGCGCGGCCGATCCCAAAGGCGGCGCGGTGGATTCCGGCGTCAGGTTCTTTGCCTCACCCACCTGCCACCATGTGCCCGAGGTCTATTCGGCGGTGGGGGAAAGCGAAGCCGCGACGCTGCTGCGGGATTTTTTCAAGGCGCGAAGGTGACCCGACGTCATTGCGAGCGTCAGCGAAGCAATCCAGAAAGCCAAGCAAGAACTGGATTGCTTCGTCGCTTTGCTCCTCGCAATGACGAATGGAGCGATCGCAGATTAGCTAGCCAGAAAAAACTCCCGCAACGCTTTCGCCGTCACATCCGGATTTTCCTCCGTCAGGAAGTGACCGGAATCGACCGGCGCACCCCGGACATTGGTCGCCCAATTCTTCCAGGTGTCGAGTGGCGTGGCAGCGGCGCGCGCAATGCCGACATCGCCCCACAGCGCCAGCATCGGGATCGTGATCTTCTTTCCCGCGTCGCGATCGGCCTTGTCGATCTCGACATCGGCATAGGCGCCGGCGCGATAATCCTCGCACATCGCGTGCACACGCGAGGGGTCGCGGAACGCCGCGAGATAATGTTCGAGCGCGCGCGGATCAATCGCGTCCAGCGTTTTCGATTTGGTCTGACTTGCCATCTTGAAGCGCAGAAAGAAATCAGGATTGCCGCCGATCAGCGTTTCCGGCAACGGGTAGGCCTGCGCCAGAAACGTCCAGTGATAGATCTTCAGCGCATAGAGACGGTCCAGGCGCGCCCAATAGTCATAGGTCGGCAGGATATCGAGCACCGCCAGCCGCGATAATCGACCGGGATGATCGAGCGCCAGGCGGTAGGCGACGCGGCCGCCACGATCATGGCCGGCGAGTGCAAAGTGCACGTGGCCGAGCTGTTCCATCGCCTCGATCATGGTCTGCGCCATCGCACGCTTGGTATAGGGCGTGTGATCCTTGTCGCTTTCCGGCATATCCGACCAGCCGTAACCCGGCAGGTCGGCGATGATCAGCGTGAAGCGATCGGCGAGTTGCGGCGCCACGCGATGCCACATCACATGCGTTTCCGAGAAACCGTGCAGCAACAGCAATGGCGGACCTTTGCCGCCGACGCGGGCAAAGATGCGGCCGGATGTCGTGTTGATCCATTCGGAACCAAAGCCCGGGAAAAGGTCGGCCAGATCAGACATCGTCGATCACTCCACGCTTGATCCCCGCAGCGCTACTTCTGCGACTGCTCTTGCTCGACCGCCTGCCAGCCGATGTCGCGACGGCAAAAACCTTCCGGCCAGTTGATCCGGTCGATTGCAGCATAGGCGCGCTGCCGCGCCTCGACCACGGTCTTGCCCAAGGCGCAGACGTTGAGCACGCGGCCGCCATTGGCGAGAATGACGCCGTCCTTCGCGATTGTTCCGGCCTGGAAGATTTCGACGCCCTCGATTTGCGCCGCTTCTTCCAGTCCCTCGATGCGGGTTCCCTTGGCGTAGTCGCCGGGATAGCCCTTCGCGGCCATCACGACCGTCAAGGCCGGTTCGTCGAACCAGCGCAGATCGAAATGCTTCAATTCGCCATCACAGGAGGCCAATAGCGCCGGCACGATGTCCGACATCATCCGCAGCATCAGCACCTGACATTCGGGGTCGCCGAAGCGAACATTATATTCGAATAGTTTGGGTCCATCAGCCGTCAGCATGACGCCGGCATAGAGCACGCCACTAAACGGCGTGCCTCGCGCCTTCATGCCGGCGACCGTCGGCTCGATGATCCTGGCCATGATCTGGTCGTGAATGGCAGGCGTAACAAATGGCGTCGGCGAATAGGCGCCCATGCCGCCGGTATTCGGTCCCTGATCGTGGTCGAAGACCCGCTTGTGGTCTTGTGCGGAAGCGAGCGCGATCGCGGTCTCGCCGTCGCACAGCGCAAAGAAGCTGATCTCGCGTCCCTCGAGATATTCCTCGATCACGACTTCAGCGCCCGCCGCGCCAAAGACGCCATCGAACATCATGGTAACAGCTGCTTCAGCCTCGGTCAGCGTCATGGCGACCACGACGCCCTTGCCCGCCGCAAGGCCATCAGCCTTCACCACGATCGGTGCGCCATGCTCGCGCACATAAGCGAGCGCATCGGCAGCATTGTCGAAACGGCCGTACGCGCCGGTCGGAATGTTAAACTCCGTGCAGAGCGCCTTGGTGAAGCCTTTTGATCCCTCGAGCCGCGCCGCCTGCTTGCGTGGCCCGAAGGCCTTGATGCCGGCCGCCAAGAGATCGTCGACAATGCCCGCGGCGAGCGGCGTTTCCGGGCCGACCACAACCAGATCGACTTCCTCGCGCCGGCAAAACGCGATCACTGCCGCATGGTCGGCGACATCAAGCGGCACGCATTCGGCTTCGCGGGCGATGCCGGCATTTCCGGGCGCACACCAGAGTTTTGTCACCAGCGGTGAGGCCGCAATCTTCCACGCCAGCGCATGTTCGCGGCCGCCAGAGCCCAGCAACAATATTTTCATGAGAACGCCAATGATAGCCCGCGTATCTCTGTCGGTCGCACAAAACTCCGTTGGGCTGCAAGAGGCTAACTAACCATTTCCCCCGGATGCCGCGATGATCTGCTGGAGCGTCGCGACATGGCGGGCGAACGCGCCGCGGCCGGCCGCGGTCGCCGTGACCGTCGTCTGCGGCTTTTTGCCGACGAACGCCTTTTCGATCCCGACATAGCCGGATTTGGCCAACGTCTCGATATGGGCGCCGAGATTACCATCGGTGGCGCCGGTCATTTTTTTCAGCCGGGAAAACTCAAGCCCGTCGCCTGCGGGCAGCGCGTTCAACGCCGCCATGATCCGCAGGCGCAGCGGCTGATGAATGATGTCGTCGAGCTCAGCCATGGATCAGGTCCTGCGCATCCAAAGCCCGCTGAGGATCAGCCCGCCACCATTGACGGCGGCCATCCACAACAGAAAAGCACCGCCTTCGACGAAAAAATAACCGACCAGCGTCAGCAAGATGATCGCCATCCCAATGACCAGGAAAGCGCGGCCGAACCAAAGCCCGGCCAAGCAGTTGAACAGCATGAAATAGATAGGCCAGAATGCGCCCATCTCGCGTGGTCCGAAATGGCCGAGAACGTAGCAGCAGAAGAGGCCGAACCCGTAGAACAGCAGATAGGCGACCACCACTCTGAAATCGAACCTTTCCGCCCCGAGCTTGCTGCCGCCCATGGTGGCGAGCGCAGCGGCGCTCGCGACCGTCAATGTATTGACGATGATCCAGATGATCGCGCCGTAGCGCGGCGCCAGGTAATTCGCGATGTTCCCTGCCAGCACCAGCGCGCCGGCCGCGATCACCATCTGGCTGGCGAGATCGTAAATGCGCGACTGGCGAACGCGCCGAACGATCTGCTCGATATCGTTCAGCGCCCGAGCGGCTTCCTGCGGGCCGATGTCGGTCATGATCCGGTCCGTGGGCTCGCGACATCCTCGGCAACGGCTGCCACGGCGCGTGCGTCGCCGACGATGCCGATGTGATCAACGCCGTCGATCAGCTTGACCTCGGCCGACGGTACGACGGCATGCACAGCATCGGCATATTTTCCGGCCAGCATCAATTCGTCATTGGCGCCGGAAATCAGCGTGATCGGATGACGGGCGGCGGCCAGATCCTCTTTGTAACCACGGGTCGCGAAGTTGCGCATCAGGCGATAGGAATAATGCGGATTAAGACGCTGCTCGGAGTTGGCCGGCACGGCGAAAGCGAGCGTCGGCAGTGATTCACAGCAGTCGATACCGATCTTGCGCAGCACGGTCAGCCCAAGGAAGCGCGGAATGTCGGCGCTGGCCCAACCACCGGAAGCGGGAAAGTTGGTCGGCGCGTCGTAGCCGAGATAGGGCGCAAGCAGCACCGTTCGCGCAAACAGGTCCTGGATCGG
Source organism: uncultured Alphaproteobacteria bacterium (assembly GCA_963752265.1). Taxonomy (GTDB): domain Bacteria; phylum Pseudomonadota; class Alphaproteobacteria; order Rhizobiales; family Xanthobacteraceae; genus Bradyrhizobium. The sequence continues at coordinate 18,807 of CAVVZW010000220.1, read as the reverse complement.
CGAGGCCGCAATCCGCAGGGCGAATCCACCGCCCGCGGAGTGGCCGAGCAGCGTCAGAGGTTCGTTGGGAGACGACTTGCGCACCAGCGCAACCAAATCCGCCATGTCGTTTTCGAGTTGACCTGGGTAAGCGATATCACCGCGGGTGCCGGAGCCGCCATGGCCGCGTATATCAGGCGCATAGGTTTCCACCCCGCGTGCGGCAAGCGCGTCGGCTAGCCCATGGGCCGATGCGCTCGACCCCGAAGAGCCGTGCACCAGTATGGCGATCTTGCCGCTTGAAGGCCCGCGCGCCGGGTAATGCCGATACGCAAGCTCGGTGCCGTCGCGTGCGGAAAAGCGCGACAGCGGCGGCATCGTACTGCGATCAATGGCGCGTGCCGATTTCGAGATTGAGGTCAGTTCAGGCAGTGGCGCCAGCGGCACCGCGATCATCGCCGTCAAGACGAGCGCGGCGAGGCCTGCGAACCCCAAGGCCCAAGCCAGGACTTTCAGCGGAAACCAGACGACCCATTTGGACATGACTCTCTCCTGGATTTCTAGAAACAGATTACTCTGTAATACAGAGTACTTTGTTATGCAAGTTCCGAATTGGCGGCCGGGGATGAAAATCCTTAACTTCAGATTCGACCCTGATCCCCGAATCAACCGACCGACATGGCCGCGACCGAAGCGCTGATCAACGCACCCGAGTTTACGGTGACCGAACTTTCGTCCGCGCTGAAGCGGACGGTGGAGGACGCCTATGGCCATGTCCGGGTCCGCGGCGAAATCACCGGCTTCCGCGGGGCGCATGCTTCCGGCCACTGCTATTTCGCGCTGAAGGACGACGGCGCCAAGATCGAGGCGGTGATCTGGAAAGGCGTGCACGGGCGGATGCGCTTCAAGCCGCAGGAAGGGCTCGAGGTCATCGCGACCGGCAAGCTCACGACCTACCCCGGCTCGTCGAAATATCAGATCGTGATCGAGGCGCTCGAGCCCGCCGGCGTCGGCGCGCTGATGGCGCTGATGGAAGAGCGCAAGAAAAAACTCGCCGCCGAAGGCCTGTTCGACGAGGCGCGCAAACAGCTCTTGCCGTGGCTGCCGGAGGTGATCGGCGTCGTCACCTCGCCGACCGGCGCGGTGATCCGCGATATCCTGCACCGGCTGGAAGACCGCTTTCCGCGCCGGGTGCTGGTGTGGCCGGTGCGCGTGCAGGGCGAAGGCTCGGCCGAACAGGTCGCAAACGCCATCCGCGGCTTCAATGCGTTGCCCGAAGGCGGCAGGATTCCACGGCCCGATCTTCTGATCGTGGCGCGCGGTGGCGGCTCGCTGGAAGATCTCTGGTCGTTCAACGAAGAAATCGTGGTCCGCGCCGCCGCCGAAAGCATGATTCCGCTGATCTCGGCGATCGGCCACGAGACCGATATCACGCTGATCGATTTTGCCGCGGACAAACGCGCGCCGACGCCGACAGCGGCCGCGGAGATGGCCGTTCCGGTGCGAAGCGACGTCATGGTCGAAGTGGCCTCGCTGGCGCGACGAACGATGCTGTGCTGGCGGCGCGGCCAGGAGATGCGCCGCAACGAATTCCGTGCAGCCGCGCGCGCCCTGCCGAATTTAAGTGAGCTCCTCGGCATTCCCCGGCAACGGCTGGATGGTGCCGCCGCCGCTCTCCCCCGCGGCCTGAAGGCCAACACGCACGCGCATTTCCGGCGCTTTGCGGGATCGAGCGCAAGGCTGACGATGCGCGTGCTGCACGCCCAGCTCGCGCATGCCCGGCAGCGGCTCACCGTGTCCGGCGAACGGATCACGCATTCGGCTAAAAATCTCTTGCGAAACCGCAACGATCGCTTCACGGGCCTGGCGATCCGCTTGAAAGCTTCGAAATTGTCCAACGCGCAAGCGCAGCGTCAGGCGATCGCGCGCGACCGCGAACGCACGCTACGACTGGCCGATCGCGCCCGTCGCGCGCTTGCGACTTCGACGCAGCGGCTCGCGGCGCGGGTCGCCCATAGCGGGCAATTGTTGAGCGCGCTCTCTTATCGCGGCGTACTGGCGCGCGGGTTCGCGTTGGTGCGCGACGAGGCCGGCCATCCCTTGCATGCGGCCGCCGACATCGGGCCGGACGCGCGCATGAGTATCGAGTTCGCCGATGGACGCGTCGGCGTTATCGCGGATTCAGACCGGCCTGCCGCCAGGCCCGCGCAACCGAAGTCAGCGGCACACGAACCCAAGGCTGCGCCCCAAAAGCGCCCGGCCAAACCAGTCGATCAGGGAAGCCTTTTCTAAATTGGCAGGTGCGCTCACCCCGCGTTCAGCTCAACGCGCCAACCATTCCGCAACGCGCTTTTGCGAGTTGGCGCGCGCTTCCGTATCGGTGCCGACGTGGCCTTTTTCGGGATCGGCGGCATCGGCATTTTGGTCGGTCGCGTGAAGGGGCAAATTGGCGCGATCGAAATCGTGATAAGCGCTGGGATAGACCACGATCCGCGTCAGCGCGCTGCGGCCGTGGGCGCCTTCCACCATTTGACGGCAGGCAGGCGGCGAACTGACGTCGTCCTTGGCGCCGATCAGAACCAGGGTCGGAACACGCGCGCTCCAGCCGAGCCCAGACGACAAGCGGCAATCGGGATAGAAGGCGACGGCCGAGCGGAAATCGGGCTCGGCATGGTGCAGCAATAATTGCGGGCGAACCGCCCACAGTAGCGCGCTGGCGCCATTGGCCCAGCCCAACAGGCTGATGCGGTCATGCGCCACCCAGGTCTGCTGCATCAGCCATTGCCGCGCCGCCAGGATATCGGCCACGCGCTCGCGGCGGGCGGTGATCCGGCGTTCCTTGACGTGACATTGCGGACCGAGCTCGCGGGAGCCGTAGCTGTCGGGAAACAAGACGGCCTTGCCGTCCCTCAGCAATTGTTCGGCCCAGTCCCGATAGCGCGCTTGAACCGGCTCGGAATGGCCACCCAGCCCGCCGCATCCATGCATCGCGATCACGACCGGAAACGGGCCATCGCCTTCCGGCTTGTAGAGCTGCGCACGAATCACGGCAGCTCCGGAAGGAATCTCGATCGCCTGCGGCCCCTGCAACGGCGCTGCACGCACGGACCACGTCACGGCAAGAAACACGATGGCTGCGATGGTCGATAACAAGCGCATCATTTTGCCAGGTCAGGACGGGACTAGTGTGGTGATTGAGAAGTCCGCGTCATTGCAGCCGCGAGCTCATCCTGCGGACGTCAGCGGCACCCCAAAAAGGTAACACGCGCCACGCGCGAAATTCATCACAAATCGGTGGGTTTGACGGGCGGACAGTACGCCCTATCTATGCTATTAATTTCCGTGGTTTGACTGGCGAAACAGACTGAAACTTTCGGAGAACTCCCACGTGCTGAATAAATCCGGGCCGGCGGGGCACGGCGAAGCGCAGCTGCAATATCTGGATGGCGATTTTCGCGTGATCTCGCCAGGAACCTATGTGCGTTGCGCGGTGACCGACGTGCGAATTCCGCTGGACGAACTGAAATATTGGAGCGTCGATTTGCAGGAAGCTTACGCGCTGCCAGGCGCGGTGCTCCAACGGCACTTTCCCGGCACGCTGAAATCCTGAAGGTTCAGCTCTTGCGAAATTTGCTGTCGCGCGCCCGAAACAGGCGATCGGAGACGAACCGGCGTAATTTGAGAGCGCTGTCGAATTCCAGTTTCACCGGAAACGGCACGATGCCTAGCGCCCATGACGGCAGTTTCCCGATTCCCAACCGCGCCAGATCCTTTTCCGTCGTCACCACCGTCAGCGCATGGCGTTTGGCTTCCGCCAGCAATGCCTCGATTTCGCTTTGGCTGAACGGGTGATGATCGGCAAAAATCCGCTCAGTTACGACCTCGACCCCGTTGGCGCGTAGAGTCCGGAAGAAACGGCCGGGATCGCCGATCCCGGCGAAGGCGAGCGCGCGCCGGCCGCGCAACAAAGACACCGTGGCATCATCGGCCTTCAACTCCGCCGTCAAGACCGGCTTGTCCTGCGCCGCCACCGTGGCCGAAATAGCGTCGGCGGCACGGCCCTCGCCGATCACAATCAACGCGTCGGTACGGTCGATTTGCGGCGGCAACGGCGCGCGCAAGGGACCAGCGGGAAAAACGCGGGCATTGCCAATCCCTCGCTGAGCGTCGATCACGATCAGCGAAGCATCCTTGGCGATCGCAGGATTCTGAAAGCCGTCATCCATCACGATCACGGTCGCACCTTGCGACTTGGCAAGCGCCAATCCGTCGATGCGCTCGCGCGCGACCGCGACCGGAACGTTCCGCGCCAGCATCAGCGGCTCGTCGCCGACATCGTTTGCAACGTGACGCGCGGGATCGGCCATCACCGGTCCGCGCAGCCGCCCGCCATAGCCGCGGCTGAGCACCACCGGAATTTCGCCGAGATCGCGTAGCAACTTCACCAGGGCCAGCACGGTCGGCGTCTTGCCGGCGCCGCCGACGTGATAGTTGCCCACACAAAATACGGGGATGCCGGCGTCGAAGCCCTTGCGCTCCAAACGGCTGCCGGCGATTGCGCCATAGACGGCGGCGAACGGCAACAAGGGCAGCGAGATCAGGGACGATGGCCGGTACCAAAAGGCCGGCTCACGCATCCGCCGCCCCCATTTCAAGACGCAATTGCAGGATGTACGGCTCAAGTGCCGCGAGCGTCCGCTCGAGCGCGCCGCCAAGCTGGGAGACCACCCGTTCGGCCGCACCGATCACCGATTCACGCGCCGTCGGGTCGGCGAGCATTTGACCCAGGTGCTTCACCAGCGTTTCGCTGGTCGCGGCGACCCGGGCGCCGCCTGCGCTATCAAGCGCCTCGTACACGTCGGCGAAATTGAAAACATGCGGCCCGTGAACGAGAGAGGCGCCAAGCTTGATCGCCTCGATCGGATTCTGCCCGCCATGCTTGACCAGCGATCCCCCGACGAAAACGACCGGCGAGAGCCGATAAAACAATCCGAGCTCGCCCATGGTGTCGGCGATATAGATGTCGGTGGTCGCGCTCGGCAACTCCTCACGCGAGCGCACGCTGGCGTGCAGGCCTGAGGCCTCGATCATCCGCGCGATAGCCTCACCACGGCCCGGATGCCGCGGCACGATGACGGTCAACAACGACGGAAAAAATCCTGCCAGCGTTCGGTGGGCCTCAAGCAGGATCTCCTCTTCCCCCGGATGTGTCGATGCCGCGACGACGATGGGACGGCCGCGCGTCACCGACATCATCCGCTCAAGCTTTGTGAAGTCGGCAGGAGGCGCCGGAACATCGAGTTTCAGATTGCCGGTGACCACAACATTACGGCTGCCGAGCGCGGTGAAGCGCTCCGCATCGACGCGGGATTGAGCCAAGCAGACTTCGAACCGGCCGAGTAGCGCAGAGATCGTGCCGCTGACGCGCCGCCATCGCGGGAACGAGCGATGCGACATCCTCCCGTTGATAAGGACCATCGGCAGACGTCTTGCCGAGCTCGAAAGAATGAGATTCGGCCACAGGTCGGATTCGATGAACAGGGCAAGGCTCGGCCGCCAGTGATCGAGAAACCGCGCGACGTAGCGCGGCGAATCGTAGGGAACGTACTGATGAATGATGTCGGGAGGAAAGCGCTTGGCGACAATTGCCGCCGAAGTAACGGTGCCGGAAGTCAACAGGATGCGAATATTGAGCGCACGTAACCTGTCGATCAGCGCCGCCGCCGCCAGCACCTCGCCGACGCTTGCCCCGTGGATCCACACCAGCGGCCCGTGTGGCCGGGCGTCGGCACTCATGCCCCGCCGCTCGCCGACGCGCGCGGGATCCTCCTTGCCCTGTTTCAACCGCCGCTTGATCAGCGCGGGCGCGAGCGGTATCGCCACGGATGACAGCCGCCGGTAGACGCGCAGCGTCATCGGCAAGGCATTAGCCATGAGACGCTCCTTGGGGCGTCCCTTCGGGACGGCCGACCTGCGCATAGGCGCGGGCCATGGCGTCGTTGAGGGTGACCTCCAGCCGGGCGCGCAGTTCTTCCATCTTTTCGGCGTCGGCGTCGGCTGGAACCATGATTATCTCGCCTCCCACCAACGCACCTCGCCCGAATGGCAGATTAATCGTGGTCTGGTCCCAATTTTTCAAACGCCAATAACGGCTGGTCACCATCGCAAACGGCATGATCGGCCGTCCGGATTCACGCGCCAGCATGATGATGCCGAGCCCCGCTATTCGCGAACGTTTCGGCACATCGGCAGTCGACGCAACATTATATCCCTCTTCGAGAGCCCGCACCATCTCCCTGAATGCGCCGATGCCGCCCTTGCGGTGAAATGCCGACCCGTGATCCCCCGAACCTCTGATGGTGCCGATCCCGAGCCGTTCAGCCGCGATCGCGTTGAATTCACCGTCGCGGTGCCGCGAGATCAATACCTTGACGCGATGGATGTCCTTGGTCTTGACGAAGGGCGTGAGGAAGTGCTGGCCATGCCAGAAAGCGAAGATCGCCGGCATTTGCGGCTCGACAATCTCGTAAATGTCAGACGGATCGAATCTGAATCGATTGGTTCGCCAGACCAGCCGCAGCAACACGGCCGTGAGCGAACCCACAGCGCGCTGAAACCAGGTGCTGCGCAGCAGATCGCGAACCAGCTTTTTCAATGGCCGGGCTTCGCGTCTTGTTCGGGGTCAAGCAACCGGTGAAGATGAACGATGAAATATCTCATCTGGGCGTTGTCGACGGTTTGTTGCGCCCTCGCCCTCCAGGCCGTATGGGCCGTCGCGTAGTTGGGAAACAGGCCTACAATTTCCACCTGCGAAAGATCCTTGAACGTGTTGTGCTCAAGATCGGCCAATTCGCCGCCAAGGACGAGATGCAGCAATTGTTGTGGGGCGCTATCCGACATGGTCCCTCTTCCTAAAGCTGTGCCCGATGCGCAAGTCGTTCGAGAAACATCGGGACATGTTCATGGTAAGGGACGGTTTCGAAATTGCTCGACGATACTTGCATGACGATCGCGCCCCGCAGCCACCAGAACCCCGTGCGTCACCTCGCGGCGATTATACAGGATGGTGTCCCCCGACAACGCGGTCATGCTACCATTCGCTTCCTGCACGATCAAATTCGCCGCGGCAAGATCCCAATCACGGCTTTGACCGCCCGCAAAAGCGGCATCCAGCTTTCCGTCGGCGACCCGGCACAAGCGGAGCGCCAGCGATCCGATCCGCGGATAAAGCGAAATTTCGCCGCCCGAACGATTGAGCCGCTCGACCAGCGGCTTCGGACCGGCGATGCGGGAAAAATCAAGCCCGGTGCCGGAGGTCGCATGGACCGTGGTCCCGTTGAGCGATGATCCGCGCCCGGCTTGCGCGAAAAAGAATTCACCGCTGGCTGGCGCAAACACCGCACCCAGCACCGGCTCCCCGTCTTCAACCAGCGCCACGCTCACACACCAGTCCTCGCGGCCGGCAAGATAGGCGCGGGTACCGTCGATCGGATCGACAATCCAGACCAGGTGTTTGCCAACACGTGTCTCGTCGTCAGCACTTTCCTCCGACAACCAGCCATAGTCCGGCGTCGCGGACCTCAACCTGCCGGCAATCAGCTCGTTGACCGCGATATCGGCCTCCGACACCGGCGACGAGGCACCTTTGACCCAGTTCTTCAGCTCGGTCCGGAACAGGGACAACGCCAGCCGGCCAGCTTCCCGCACCGTGTCGGCCAGAAGGGCCGCGTCGCCCGCAAGGTTTTCCGGGTGCACATTGGTTCCGGCGTCACCGTCCGCCAAGCGTCAATCCCTCGATCCGCACCGTCGGCGCGTTGACGCCATAGCGAAACTCAAGATCGTTCGCCGGCACCATCGATTTGAAGATGCCGAACAGATGACCCGCGATCGTCACCTCGCTCACGGGGTAGGTGATCTTGCCGTTCTCGATCCAGAAGCCGGATGCGCCGCGGCTATAGTCACCGGTCACGCCGTTGACGCCTGAACCGATCAGATCGGTCACGTAGAAGCCCTGACGGATGTCGGAGATCAATTCCTCCGGCGTCGGCTCGCCGGCCTCGAGATGCAGATTATACGACCCCGGCGACGGCGACGACGATACGCCGCGATGGGCGTGGCCGGTGGTCGTGAGCTTGAGTTCGCGCGCGGTCGCGCAGTCCAGAAGCCACGAGGTCAAAACGCCCTGATCGACGATTGCGAGCTTCTTGACGCGGACGCCCTCCGCATCGAACGACTGTGAGCGCAGACCACGCGGGCGCAACGGATCGTCAATGATCCGGATGTTGCTGGCAAAGAGTTGCTCGCCGAGGCGATCCTTCAAAAAGCTCGTCTTGCGCGCGATCGAGGCGCCGTTAATCGCGCCCACCAGATGGCCGACCAGCGAGCCGGACACGCGCGGATCGAACACGACCGGCACCTTGCAGGTTTCGACCTTGCGCGGATTGGCTCGTGCCACCGTTCGCTCGCCCGCCGTGCGGCCGACGCTCTCGGGCGTGGCGAGGTCGGCGGCATGCGGCGCGGCCGTGAAATCGTAGTCGCGCTCCATCGAGGTACCCTCGCCGGAGATCGCCGTCACCGAGATGCCCTGGCTCGAGCGCAGGTACGCGCCGTGAAAGCCAGTGCTGGTCACAAGCACCATGCCGCCAATTCCGGTCGATGCCGACGCACCGCCGGATTTGGCGACGCCCTTCACGGCAAGCGCAGCCGCCTCCGCCTCACAGGCGCGGCGTTCAAGTTCGGCCGTGGTCGGCACGTGTGGATCGAGCAAGTCAAGATCGGGGAATTCGCGCGTGAGCAGCGAGGGGTCGGCGAGACCGACATAGTCGTCATCGGGCGCGACGCGCGCCATGGCGACCGCCCGCTCGGCGAGCCGCGCCACGCCGTCACCATGGACATCATTGGTTGAGACGACAGCCTGACGCTTACCCACGATTACGCGCAGGCCGACGTCGTCGCCTTCCGAACGCTCGGATTCCTCGACACGGCCGTCGCGTACTTCGACCCCTTGCGAAACGCCGCGCACGGCGACCGCATCGGCCGCGTCGGCGCCGGCACGTCTCGCAGCTTCGACAAGGCGTTGCGCCAACGTCGTCAGTGCCGATTGATCGAACAGTTTGGCGGTGGCGGCCCCAGCCGAAAGCGACGATGCGCCTGATGGTGAAGAGATCACGAACAAAAATCCCGGAGATTTACGGAGGGGAGACAGAGGCTTCGAAGCAAATTACTCACAACATGAGATGTGCCTGATTCACGGGGATTTCAAGCATTTTCACGTGGCCAAAGCAGAAGAATTTCACGAAACCTGCAAGGTCTCGTCAATCATCTTGGCCAAGGTGTTGTCAATCATGCTCACTGAAGGAACACCGGTGACGGCGGATTAACCAGCCTTTTTAAGCCGATCCGGACACGGCTCTGTCATGCTCTCACCCAACGACCGGGAATACCCGGCGGGGAGACCAAGCCGTGAGGCGTCAAACAGCAACAAGCGGGATCAATCCCGCCGGGTCGAGCTGCGCATTGCGGCTCGACCCTCTCTCTCTTCCTGTGAGCTTCGATGCGCATGACGTTCGCGCCGACAACGGCGTGCGCCGTATCGAACTTCACCGCGAGCGGGTCGTGCTCCGGCGTGCCGTCCAGGGCATGCGGATGGCCATCAATCTTCGTGTCAGCGATTTCCGCGGCATTGCGCTGCGCGGAATCGACGACGCGCAAATGCTGGTGCTGGCCCATCGCGATCCGTCACTGAGCATTCCACTTTGCGTGAGTTCCGACCGCGACGAAATTGTGGCGGCCTGGAAAATATGGAGCGATATCTTCTCACTGCCGCAACTAGCGGAGGAAGCACCCTGCGAGCCGGCGCCACGGCGGCGGCGGCGCAACGCGATCCGTGCGCGGCGTCCGAAATTCCTGGTGCGGCGGCGCGGCGGCGGCTCGCTTGATGCCGCCAACGTGCATCGCGACGAGCGCGAGATCATCGCGAGAAATTAAAAGCTGCCTCAAACGGCCCGCAACGCGGCATCGACCAACAGCCCGGCAAACAGCAACAGGCCGGCATCGCGGTTTGATTTGAAGACGCGCAGGCACAGCGCGGAATCGCCAATGTCCAGCCGCGCGATTTGCCAGCCAAGGTGGGCGGCGAACGCGGCAAGCCCGATCCACGCAAAAGCGCCCGCGCCTGTCAACGATATCGCCACAGCGATCAAAATCACCGCCAGGCCATAGAACACGATCAGCGCCCGACGCGTCTGCGCGCCGAACAGACGCGCCGTCGATTTCACGCCGATCAGGGCGTCGTCCTCGGTGTCCTGATGGGCATAGATGGTGTCATAGCCGATCACCCACGCGATCGAACCCGCATAGAGAAAAAGCGCCGGCGCGCCGATCTGTCCGAGGATGACCGCAAACCCCATCAACGCGCCCCACGAGAAGGCAAGCCCGAGTACGACCTGCGGCCACCAGGTGATGCGCTTCATGAACGGATACACCGCGACGATCGCCAATGAGGCGATACCGGTTGCAATCGCAAAGCGGTTGAACTCAAGCAGTACCGCTAGTCCGATCAGGGCCTGTACAGCCAGAAACGCCAACGCTTGCCGCACACCGACCTGCCCCGCGGGTATCGGGCGCGATCGTGTGCGCTCGACCTTGGCATCGAGATCGCGATCGGTGATGTCGTTCCAGGTACAGCCGGCGCCGCGCATCGCAAAAGCGCCGACAAAGAACAATACGATGACGATCGGCAGCCGGCTGACATCGTGAGCCAGGGCTGAGGCAAGCGCGGCCGACCACCAGCACGGCAGCAGCAGCAGCCAGGAGCCGATCGGCCGGTCCAGGCGCGCGAGCCGCAGGTAGGGGCGCGACCATGGCGGCGCTGATGTATCGACCCAGTTGCCGGTCGCATCCGCAACCCGCGTCTCGGTCATATGACCCCGGCGCTTACTTTCGATATTCCGTACAAACTGGCGATGCGCAACATCGCGTCAGTGCGCTTCAACGCCGCGCGTCAGTGCGTTGCCGCTCAGCGTATCGAAGGTGTTGCCGCCGCTCTTCTTGCCAACGCCGGCTTCCGGCAACGCGGTTGCAGAACCCAGCACGTCGCTCAGGCTCGGACCGACAGGTCCCTGCTTTTGCACTTGCGTCGCGGCGCTGCAAATTTTCTCCTGCATCGCCTCCGAGCCCTTATGGCCTTTCTTCAACTGCTCTAAAATCTGAGGCGGAATCCCACATCTTGCCGAGTTGGTCTCGACATATTTGACCATCTTGATCTCGGACTGCATGAAGATACCGATCAGCTTGCAGGCAACCTCCGGACCCTGGTGCTTGTCGCTGGCTATCTTGAGTGCCGCGCCGCGCTTTTCCGCTTCCTGGCGGAGCGGCAGAAATTCCTTCATGCAATCGTCAGGGGGGCCGCCTTGTGTCGGAGCCGCCGCAAAGGGCGCGCCACCGCCACCCATCGGCATCCCTCCACCGGCCCCCGGAAACGAAGCAGGCGCGGGCGCATTACCGAAGGACGGCGCCATCGGTGGCGCTGCGCCGAAGGCAGTTGAAGGCGCAGCTCCATTCACCGGCGGGAAAGCGGGATCGTTGGCGCTCCCCGCTCTACCCGGCAGCGGCGCCGGAAACGCGCCTTGCGCCAAAACCTGTGCGGTATGCAATGTCACTGCAGCCACAATAAGTGGTGCGATCAGCTGGCGGATCATCAAAGCTATTCCCTCAGGCCTGCAATTTTTCCCGATAGGAGATCGACTCCGTTCTCGGTATTTTACGATTGCTGCCAGTGGTTAACAACCCGTTGAATTGGGCAAGAGCGCGGCGCAACGCCGCCCCTGGACGGCAAAAATCGCGCAATCTCTCATTCTTTGGGCTAAAACGTCGCGAATTGAGCCACTTGGACCCATTGGACCCTTCGCCTTGCCCTCCCACGATTTCCGCAAACCCCGGCTGTTCGTGGATGCCCCCCTCGGCGATGGCGCGACCGTCGCGCTGGCGCGGGATCAAAGCAACTATCTCGGCAATGTGCTGAGGCTTTCAGCTGGCGACGGCATCCTCGTTTTCAACGGGCGCGACGGCGAATGGCAGGCGTCGATCACCGGACGCAAACGACCCGACGGTCTCGAAATCAAAAGCCGGACCCGGCCGCAGGATCGCCTGCCTGAGCTCGCTTGTGTGTTCGCGCCGCTCAAGCACGCGCGCCTCGACTACATGGTGCAGAAGGCGGTCGAGATGGGCGTTTCCTCGCTACAGCCGGTCCTGACGCGATTCACCCAGGTCTCCAGGGTCAACAGCGAACGGATGCGGGCCAATGTCATCGAGGCGGCCGAACAGTGCGGCATTCTCTGCATCGCCGGCGTTGAAGAGCCCGTTGCCTTCGACCGTTTCCTGGATCGCCGCAAAGGCGAGCGGCTCCTGGTGTTTTGTGATGAAGCGGCCGAGGTTGCAGATCCGCTGAGTGCACTTGCGGACCAAAAAGCCGCCGGCATTGACGTCCTGATCGGGCCGGAAGGCGGGTTTGCCGAGGAAGAGCGCGCCATGTTGCTGCGTCAGCCAAACAGCTTACGGCTTTCGCTCGGACCCCGTATCTTGCGGGCGGATACCGCTGCCGTCGCGGCGCTGGCGCTGGTACAGGCCGCACTCGGCGACTGGACCGGGGAGCCACCTCCAAGTCGTTAAGGCACTTTGGCTAATCCTGGTCGAAACCTTGGGTGCGCCATGCTAAAGGCTGCGGCCTGTGCCCGGCGCCAGGGATTGGCCGCTTGGGCCGGAAACTGCGTACTCAATTAAACCATCGTTAAGTCAATGGCTTAGGTGTATTTCGGGATACCGAACCGCTTTCGGGGATTTGGACTGCAAGATGATCGCAACCGCCGCCCCTCGTGCGACCGGGTCCGCCGTTTGGGCGGATACGCTGCTATTGTCATTCGCCCAGGCCGGTTACGCCCTGGCCGAACCCCCGGTCTTGCAGCCCGCCGAACCCTTTCTCGACCTTTCCGGCGAAGACATCCGGAAGAGCCTCTATCTGACGACGGATGCGACTGGCGAAGAACTTTGCCTCCGCCCGGATTTGACGATTCCCGTGGCACGCGAATATCTCGCGTCAGGCCAAGCCGGGAAGGCCGCCGGATACAGCTATCTCGGCCCCGTGTTCCGCTATCGCGGCGGAGCGCCGAGCGAGTTCTTGCAAGCTGGCATCGAATCCTTCGGCCGGCTGGATCGTTCCGCAGCGGACGCTGAAATGCTGGCGCTGGCGCTGGAGGCGACGCACGCTTTCGGCGTCAACGATGTCGAGATCCGCACCGGCGACGTCGCGCTCTTCACGGCTCTCATCGATGCCCTCGGTCTTTATCCGGTCTGGCGCCGACGGCTGATGAAGGATTTCAACCGCAAGATCTCACTCGAACAGGATATCGAGCAGCTGACGGTCGCGAGTAGCACGACCCGCAACGAATATGAGGGCGTGCTGGCCGCGCTCGCCGGCTCCGACCGCAAGGCGGCGCTGGCACTCGTCACCGATCTGATGTCGATCGCCGGCACCACCAATGTCGGCGGCCGCACGGTTGCGGAAATTGCCGACCGCTTTCTCGAACAGTCAACTTTAAAGGCGGGAGCGCTGCCGCGCGACACGCTTGTCATCATCAAGCGCTTCCTGGCCATCACGGGCGATCCGCGCGATGCGACCGCGCAACTGCGCAAGCTCGCGACCGATGCCAGCCTCAACCTCGATGCCGCGATCGACGCGCTTGAAAGCCGCGTCGACTGGATGGTGAAACGGGGCATCGATATCGCTCAAACGCGCTTCTCGACCTCATTCGGGCGCGGGCTGGATTATTACACCGGCTTCGAATTCGAGCTTCACGCCAAGGACAATGGCGTCGAACCCCTGGTCGCGGGCGGCAGATATGACGGGCTATTGCAACGGCTCGGCTCGCCCACGGCCATTCCGGCAGTCGGATTTTCGGTGTGGGTCGAGGCGCTCGCCAAAATCGGCAAGCCAGCCACCTTCGGGAGGCCGTCGTGACATCGCCCTTTGTTCTCGCCGTTCCCTCAAAGGGCCGCTTGCAGGAGAATGCCGAAGCGTTTTTTACCCGCGCCGGCCTCACCCTGGCGAAGCCACGGGGCGCCCGCGAATATCGCGGCACCATCACCGGCCTCGACAATGTCGAGATCGCTTATCTGTCGGCGAGCGAAATTGCCTCGCAGCTCGCGCGTGGCGCGGTGCACCTCGGCGTCACCGGCGAGGATCTTGTGCGCGAGAGCATCGTCGATGCCGACAAGCGCGTGCTTCTGATCGACAGCCTTGGCTTTGGCAGCGCCAATGTCGTGGTCGCGGTCCCGCAGGCCTGGATCGACGTGCGGACCATGGCCGATCTCGACGACGTCACGTCCGGCTTTCGCGAACAGCATAACCGGCGGATGCGGGTGGCCACCAAATACATCAACCTCACCCGCGCATTCTTCGCTTCGCACGGCATTGTCGATTACCGTATCGTCGAGAGCGCCGGCGCGACCGAAGGCGCGCCCGCGGTCGGCACCGCCGAAATGATCGTCGATATCACCACGACCGGGGCAACCCTTACCGCCAACGGCCTGAAGGTGCTCGACGACGGCGTGATCCTGCGCAGCCAGGCCAACCTCGTCGCCTCGCGCGAAGCGGACTGGTCGGGCGAGGCGCGGGAAACCGCGCGCGTGATCCTCGACCACATCGCGGCGCGTGCGCGCGCGAGCAAATATCGCGAAGTCCGCACCCGCTTCACCGGATGCGACGCGGCTTTGCTCGCCGAGGCCGCGCAACGCTTCGGGGTGGTGTCGCCGTTCGGCGGGCCGACGTCTTCCGGAATGGTGACACTGCACTGTCCGCCGGCCCAGCTCTATGCGCTCGGAAGCTTCCTGCGTGACCACGGCGCGGAGACGGTTTCGGTGGCATCGCTCGATTATGTGCTCGACCGCGAAAATCCCCTGTTCGCCAGGCTCGAAGCATTCCTCGGCCAATAGGCGAAAAGGCACCACGCTGCGTGGCGACAATTCACCGCGATTGCCATATGTTGTATCGGAACGCCTTTCGGGCGAAGTTGAAAATGGTTCGTGCTGAGACTGGGACCTGATCGATGATGCTGGGTACAGACGTATCGAGCTTGTCAACGACCGCAGCTACCGCCGCGGCGCAAGGCCTGTCGATCGTGGTCCCGCTGTACAACGAAGCGGCCGGCCTCGCATCGCTGCATCAGCGGCTTTGCCGTCTCGCGAAAACCCTCAACGATCAATATCGGCTGCGTTGCGAAGTCGTCTATGTCGACGACGGCAGCTCGGATGCCACGCTCGCCATCGCGCGCGGGCTTGCTGCCGATGCCCTCGATGTTCAGGTGGTTTCGCTGTCGCGCAATTTCGGCAAGGAAGCAGCCCTGATGGCGGGCCTCGACCACGCGCGACGCGGTGCGGTCCTGTTCATGGACGGCGACGGTCAGCACCCGCCGGACCTGGTCGAAAAACTCGTCGGTCACTGGATCGATGATGGCTTCGACGTCGTCTACACCGCTAAAGCCAATCGCGACAATGAACCGCTGCTGCGGCGATTGTCGGTCCGCGGCTTCTATGCGCTGATCAACTGGGGCGCCCGGCAGAAAATCCCGGAGGATGCCGGCGACTTCCGCCTGCTGTCGCCGCGCGCAGCCGCCGCCTTGCGCCAGCTTCCGGAGCGCAACCGCTTCTTCAAGGGGCTGGCGAGCTGGATCGGCTTTCGCCAGATCCGCGTCGACTACGAGCCGGCTGCGCGAGCCTACGGCATGACGACGTTCAGCCCCGGCCGGCTGGTCGGGCTTTCGATCGAGGGGCTGACTTCGTTCTCGGTCGCACCGCTTCGCGTTGCCAGCCTGCTCGGAGTATTTCTGGCGGCCGTCGCGTTTCTGTTCGGTCTCTCGATCCTTTGGGAAACCATCGTGGATGGAAAGTCGGTGCCCGGCTATCCCTCGCTGATCGTGGGCCTGATGACCATCGGCGGTGTGCAACTGATCATGATCGGCATTGTCGGAGAATATATCGGCAAGATCCTCTCGGAGCTGAAGGCGCGCCCGATCTATTTCGTCGCCGAACATTCCGAAAAGCGCGCCGATGCCAACATCGGCAGCGCGACTGGCGAAAGGACCGCGGCCGAATGAACCGGCGCATCTGGTTGTGCGCCGACGACTATGGCATCAGTCCAGGTGTCAACCGCGCGATCCGCGACCTGATCGAAAACGGCCGCCTCAATGCCACTTCCGCCATGGTGGTGGGGCCGGCGATGGGCCGCGAAGAAGCGAACGCGCTGAAGACTTCGGCAAAAGCCAATCCGCGTTGCGCGATCGGCCTCCACGCGACCCTCACCGCGCCGTTTCGGCCCCTGACGATGCACTTCAGGCCGATCGAGGGTGGCTTGTTCCTGCCCCACACCAAACTGCTGCGCCGGGGCCTGACGGGACGGCTCGATTTTGAACTCATCCACACCGAACTGACGGTGCAGCTCGAAACCTTCGCCGATCTGTTTGGCTGTCCGCCCGACTTTGTTGATGGCCATCAGCATGTGCAGCTCTTTCCGGGCGTGCGCGAAGCTTTTCTGGCGGCCGTGAAGAAAGCAGCGCCCCACGCATGGATCCGCCAATGCGGCCGCAATCGGCCCTGGACCCAACGTCTGGACCAGCCGAAGGCGCTTGTTCTCGATGCTTTAAGCGCGCAATTCCGCAAGCGCGCCGCGCGCGCCGGACTCACCTTCAACCCCGCTTTTGCCGGTGCTTATGATTTTTCTAAACAACCCGAATTCGGCGCCTTGATGCGGCAATTCCTGCTAGGGATGTGTGAAGCCGGCGTCGTCATGTGTCATCCAGGCATCGTGGACGATGTACTGGTCAGCCTCGATCCGCTGACGGTGCAGCGTGAACGCGAATATGAATTCCTTCGCGGTGAGCGGTTTTTGCCACTGCTTGCGGCCAGCGAAGTCACGCTCGACTAAAAGCATTTGCATGAAAATCGGCACCCGACACCGTGCCGCCTACGTAAATTTAATTTCCCCCCGCACTACTTGCGACATGAACGGCCCTTACATCTGGCCCACGCTTCAGAGCGGAAGCGAGGGAGAGGCCTGATGACACCGCAAGAACGCCAATTGGTTGATGACCTTTTTGACCGGCTCTCGAAGATGGAAAGCGCGGCGCGCGATCCGGACGCGGCGGCTGCGATCGCCCAGGGCTTGCGGATCGCGCCGAACGCGGTTTATGCGCTGGTGCAAACGGTGCTGGTGCAGGACGAGGCACTCAAGCGCGCCAACAGCCGCATCCAGGAACTGGAGAGCCAGGGCGCATCCCAGCAGAATCAAAGCGGCGGCTTCCTCGACACGATGCGCGGCGCGATCCTTGGGCAAGGCCAGGGCGGCGGTTCTGTCCCCAATGTGCGGCCTCCCGAAGTGGGCAGCCGCCCGGTCTGGAACAGCGGTCAGGTCTTGCAACAGACCGGACAGTCTGACGCCGGGCATTACGACCAAGGCGGCTATGGCCAGCCCGGATATGGTCAGCCCTATGGCGGCCCGCAGGCGCCGATGGGTGGGGGAATGATGGGCGGCGGCATGATGGGTGGAGGCATGGGCGGCGGCGGAGGCTCATTTTTGGGAACCGCCGCAGCCGCAGCCGCCGGTGTGGTCGGCGGATCGCTTCTGCTGGGCAGCATTCGCTCGATGATGGGCGGCAGCCATCATGGATTCGGTGATGCGAACGCGTTGGCCGACCGAAGCTCAAGTCAAAGTCCCTGGGCCGATCAGTCCAACAGCAGCCTCGCGCGTGATGCCGGCATCGACAACATTGGTTCGTCCAGCGAGCATTCGCGTGCCGGATTGTTCGATTCCGCTTCGAACGATCACGATCAGGACGACATCGACGATCAAGACGATCAGGACGATATGGACGCCGACGATGGCGACGTCGCCTGAGACGATCGAAGCGAACGGACGAAGAGAGGCCGCCCCGTTGGGGGCGGCCGTTTTATTTTCGCAACGTCGGGTCGGTCAGATGACGACGACCCTGGTGCCGACGTTGACGCGGCCATAGAGGTCGATCACATCCTCATTGCGCATCCGGATGCAACCCGACGACACATTGGTGCCGATCGTCCAGGGCTCGTTGGAGCCATGAATGCGATAGAGCGTGGAGCCGAGATACATGGCGCGTGCTCCGAGCGGATTTTGCGGTCCGCCTTCCATATGCCGCGGCAGATCCGGCCGGCGAGCGATCATCTCGGCTGGCGGAGTCCACTCCGGCCATTCCTTCTTGGCGGAAATAGTCTTGATGCCGGACCAGGCGAAGCCGGGACGGCCGACGCCGATGCCATACCGCATCGCTTTGCCGTTGCCCTGGACCAGATAAAGGAACTTGTTCGGCGTATCGACGACGATCGTGCCGGGATGCTCCTTGCCGTCATATTCGACAACTTGCTTTTCGTACTTGGGATCGAACGCAGGACGCGCCGGCTCGCTCATCGTGGGCTGGCCCATGCCTTGCTGCTGCATCACCGGCGACTGATAAATTTGTTGCTGCTGATAGCCAGGCTGCTGCGGATAGAGAGGCCGTTGCCGATCAAGTTGCCCCTGAGCGGGGGGGGTCAGGCCACCGCCCCCGAGCTGCAGAGCGGTTGCCCTCGACCGCGTCCGTGATCGGGGGGTTCAGTCGTCGAGCTGAATTCGGGCGCGATGGCCTCGAGAACAGGAAGGGTCTCAAGCAACTGCGGACTGCGCCAGTTTTTGCCAGAATCGCGTCGCGCGACCAGCGATGAACACGTTGCGGCCGCTGACTCGCACTTCGAGTGACCTGACGCGGT
>CAVVZW010000219.1:0-32842 GCA_963752265.1 uncultured Alphaproteobacteria bacterium | reverse complement strand
CCGGGTGCGGCACTTGCGGCTGACATGGCCAGTCGTCGGGTGACAGTGACGACCTCCGCCTCTGGAACCGCGGTGGCCGAGGCGTTTCAGGATGCCGGATACGACGTTGAGACCGCCTGAATCACCTGGGCCGATTAAAACCAGCTGGCCTTGTCGACGACGTTCCTCAGCGGCTTACCCTCCGCGAAGGCTCGGCAGTTATCCTGGATGATCTGGAACCGCCGGTCGTTCAGGTGGGGGCCGTAGCCAGCCATATGCGGCGTCAGCAGGACGTTCGGCATGGTCCAGAGCGGATGGTCGGAGGGCAGGGGCTCCTGCTCATAAACGTCCAAGGCGGCGCCGGCGATCTTGCCGGCCTTCAGCGCGGCAACCAGGTCATCCAGCCTCGTCGTCATGCCGCGGCCGATATTGATGAAGAACGCCGTCGGCTTCATGCGGCCGAAGCGAGCCGTGTTGAAGAAGCCCTCCGTCGCCGGAGTATGCGGCACCGTCAGGATCACGAAATCGGCGCGGGGCAGCAGCGTGTCCAGCGCCTCGGGCGGGTGCATTTCGGCGACAAAATCCGGCTTGCCTGACCGTCTGGCATCCAAAGCGAGCACGGTCATGCCGAAGGCGGCAAGAAGCCGCGCGGTTTCCGTGCCGATGCCGCCCAGGCCGACACGCGCGCGCCATCGCCGGGCTCTTGCCGTATCGGGGTGAGATTGCCTTCGGGAACGAAACGCTGCGACCCAACAACGCCGAGCGCAATCTCAAGCGCGGCATTGCGCTAGTGCCCGAGGGACGCGGCATTCTCGGCTCCATGAGCGTGGAAGAGAATTTGCTGATGGGCCTCTACACCCGCACTGACAAGGCGGAGGGCCTATTGGACCTCGCCACTATGCTGAAGCGATTTCCAATTCTTGCCGAGCGCCGTCACGTCCTTGCGAGCCTGTTGAGCGGCGGCGAACAGCAGATGCTGGCGATCGTCCGCGCGCTCCTATCAAAGCCGCGGCTGTTGCTGCTCGACGAGCCATCGCTCGGGCTCGCGCCGAAAATGACCGCGACCGTGTTCGAGATGGTACGAAACCTCCGGAGCGAAGGGCTCACCGTACTGTTGGTCGAGCAGAAAGCCCGCCAGACATTAAAGATAGCCGATCGCGCCTATCTCATGGAGACCGGCCGCGTCGTGACCTCGGGCGCCGCGCAAACCCTCATCGACGATCCGATCGTGTCCGAGACATTCCTCGGCGGTCAAGTGCAGTGTAAATCGGCCTGACCAGGTTACTCGGTCGATCGCATAAACTAATCATATGGTGTCGAACGCTGCCGAAGACAGCCTCGTCAATCCGGTAGACGTTGCACGCGCGATCAGCGACTACCTAGCACCGGACCGAACGGTTGCCAGGCTTTACCGTCGAACTTGACGAGTTGTAGTTGCTCGATCGGATAGTGATCATCCGGGCTTGTGTTTAGCTTGATACCCGGCAGAAGCAGCGGCAGTTCAAGATCCCTGATGTTATTCGCCTGCTTCATGAGATTTTCACGGGAAAGGTCGCCGCCGCACTGCCGCAGAACCTGCACAAAGGTTGCGGCGATCGATACGCCGATCTCGTTTTGCGGGTCCTTCGCGTCACCTTCCGGATAGAATTGCTTCATGAAATCGAGATACCATTTCATGCCGGGATCATTCGCAAACCGAGGATCCGAGGCATCCTTTAGATATGCGGCGGAAATGATCCCAACCGAATGGTCGAGGCCGGCGGGAGTCAGAACCGTTGCTATCGAATTGGCGTTCTGCACGAGGAAATGTGTCGGGTGCCATTCGAGTTCGGCGGCCTTCTTGATGGTCTGCGCCGCAGCTTTGGCCGTAACTGCGCTGAATAATACATTGGCTCCTGACGCCTTCAGCGTGACGATATCGGAATTGATCGTCGGCTCCGATACTTCATAGGTGAGTTCCTTCACGATGAGCTTATTGGCGGCTTCGCCCAGGCCTGCTTTGAAACCCGAAACGAAATCCTTTCCGTAGTCGTCATTCTGCGACAGAATGGCGATTTTGGCGTCTTTGATCGTATCCCGTATGTACGTCCCATATATCACGCCTTCGGAACGATAGGTCGGATACCAGCCGATCGTCCACGGGTAGCTTCCGACATCGCCCCACTTTGATGCGCCGGTCGCCAGGAAGATATGCGGTACAGCTTTGCTGTTGACGTATTTGACGATGGCCGAGTTTGTGGGCGTTCCCATCGTACCGACAATTCCAAATACCTCGTCGCTCTCGATCAGACGCCGGTGCTGCTCCACCGTCTTTGGCGGCGAATATGCGTCGTCGAGCGAGATCAACTTGATCTTCCGGCCGTTCACCCCGCCTTGGTCGTTGACCATTTTGTAATAAGCGGCCTGCGCACGGCCTTGCGTGGCATAGGCCGACAAAGGACCGCTGTATGGATTGGTCTGCCCGATCAGGATTTCGGCATCGGTCACGCCGGGCCCGTTTTCCGCGGCGCGCACCGCGCCTGAAAACACCAAACTCGTGGTCAGTCCGACGATCAGCACACGCATAAACATGACGGATGTCCCTCTCGATGCGTCTTTTGGTATCGATCTCATGCCAGAGTGATGACCTGTTCACGGGGAATACCCCGTTCCTCCGCGATCTTCCGTTCGAGCGCAAGCCGCGCGTGGACGCGGGCGCCATCCGAGGCGATGTTTATCAACGGCCGGTCGCCGACCTTGCGCAGAGTCGCATACTGGGCGACCAGCACGTCCTCATCCTCTTTGAAGGCGCGTTCGATTTCGCCGAATAACTCCTCCGTTGCTTCCGGTTCGTTCTGGCGATGGCCGTTGGCAGCCGACCAAATGAACCAGCTGGTGTGCTCCGTTTCAGGCGTGATGCCGTAGAAGATGCGCAGCCCAAAGCCGCCGTCGCGGTCATCCTTTTCGTAAGCCCCTTCGCCGATGTCCCGCGCGCCCGTAAATTGCAGGATGCAAGACGGCGCGACGTATTCGAACTCACCCCAGCGATCTACGCGGCCTTTGAATTTCACCGCCTTGGCGTAGATGCCCGGCGGCTGACAGTTGAGCATCCATCGAATGAACTTCACGCCGTCTTCAGTCGGCGTGATCTTCATCTCCGCGCGTTCGTAGGCATCGACGTTGCTTGCGAGCGTCGACTTGTGAACGTAGGCAGCGTGGGTTTGGTCGAGGAGATTGTCGGACAGCAAAAGATAATTGCAATGGATGCGCTCGGTCTTGTCCTTGTGCGGCCATTGCGCGTGCCAGGGGTAACTCGGAATCTTGGTGGGATCCGCGAGATTTGCGTCGCCCATCCATATCCAAATCAGGCCATCCCGCTCGGCGACCGGAAAACTGCGGACCTTGGCGGTCTTGGGAATGAGAGGCTGGCCGGGTATTTCGACACAGCTTCCGCCGCTATCGAAAACCATGCCGTGATACTCACAGCGGATGTTGTTTCCGAACACCTGTCCGCAGGACAGCGGCATGCCTCGGTGGCAGCAGCGGTCTTCCAGCGCAACGACCTGACCATCGGACCGCCGATAGAATACCACCGGCTCTTCAAGCAACGTCCGCGCCATCGGCTTTTCGCCGATTTCCGTACCCCAAGCGGCTACATACCAAGCGTTGTAGAGAAACATTCCTATCTCCCCATTCACCACGCCGTGTCAGAAAAAGGTAACATAAATTAGCTTCGTTACAATGCTAATTTTTAGAGCATTAATCGTCTGGGCGGCCAACGCCTAGAAACAAGAAGGGCAAGCACATTCGGATGCCCTACATATTGTCAGCTATCGCAATGGTGAACGCAGGTCAGAAGCGCGCAAGTATTTCTGCTACGCTTGTCCTCGCTGACTTACGCCAGGTTACGGATGAACCCGACGAAGCGCGCCAATATTCGATCTTCGCAGATGACATCTAACAGGATCGCTGTTTTCTATTGCCGTCGTATGAGTCAGTATTTGCTTGCGCACCGAAATTCGCGCGCTTGATATTGAGGACGTTGACGTGGAAAAGAACAGGAAGACAATCGCCCGTTCAGAATGAAAATCTGCCAGATTCGATAAGCAACTGGCTTAGTTGGCTAAATGCTGGCTGGGGCGGGAGGATTCGAACCTCCGTATGGTGGAATCAAAATCCACTGCCTTACCACTTGGCGACGCCCCAACGGCCGGACGAGGCGGAAGGCAGATGGGCTTTCCGGGACTCACAACTTCGGCCACGCCGGTCTATAGAGGGAGTTGAGTTATTTCAACAGGGTAGAAGCCGAAAATCGGGTCTAATTTAGCAACCTGTTTCCCTTCGAAGATCGAGGCTTTTTCGCTTCTGCAGCACACTTATCGACCCTCGGCAGGGAGTTGAGGGACGCATCGTTTCGTGGGAAGACGATTTCAGTCTTCAGTCCAGGCGAGGTTTCGATCCATGACCTACCGCGCGCCGATCAATGACATGCTGCTCGCCCTCAACCATGGCGCCGGCCTGGAGGCCGCCGTGAAGGCCGGACATTACGGCGATTTCGACGGCGATATTGCCGCGGCCGTGCTGGAAGAAGCTGGCCGGTTTGCCTCCGACGTGCTGGCGCCGCTCAACCGCGTGGGCGACGAGCATGGCATCAAGCTCGAAGGCTCGAACGTCATCACCGCGCCGGGCTGGCCGGATGCCTACAAGCGCTGGACGGCCGCCGGGTGGAATGCGGTATCGGGACCGGAAGCGTTCGGCGGCCAAGGCCTGCCGCTGGCCATCAATGCCGCCTGCACCGAAATCTGGAGCGCCTCCAATATCGCGTTCGGCCTTTGCCCACTGCTGACGCTGAGCGCGATCGAAGCGCTGGATGCCCATGGCAGCGAGGAGCTGAAGAAGATCTACCTCGAAAAGCTGATCTCGGGCGACTGGCCCGGCACCATGCAACTCACCGAGCCGCAGGCCGGCTCCGATGTCGGTGCGCTGCGCACCCGCGCCGAGCGCAGCCCCGACGGCACCTACCGCATCAAGGGTACAAAGATTTTCATCACCTATGGCGACCACGACATGAGCGACAACATCGTTCATTTCGTGCTGGCCCGCCTGCCCGATGCGCCAGCCGGGACCAGGGGCATTTCGCTGTTTCTGATCCCGAAATTCCTCGTCAATGCCGACGGCTCGCTCGGCGCGCGCAATGACATCTATGTCAGCGGCATCGAGCACAAGCTCGGCATGCACGCGGCCCCTACCTGCACCATGACGATGGGTGATCACGACGGCGCGATCGGCTATTTGATCGGCGAGGAAAATCGCGGCATGCAATGCATGTTCACGATGATGAACCAGGCCCGGCTCGGCGTCGGCCTTGAAGGCGTCGGCATCGCGGACCGCGCCTATCAGCAGGCATTGGCTTTCGCACAGGAACGCCGCCAGGGCCGCGCGGTCGGCAAGCCGGGGACTGAGTCCGATCCGATCATCGTGCATCCCGACGTCAAGCGGATGCTGATGCAGATGCGCAGCCTCACCGCTGCCGCCCGCACCATCTGCTATGCCACGGCCGTGGCACTCGATGTTTCGATGCGGGCCAAGGATGCGCCCACACGCGCTTCAGCCGCCGCGCGCGGTGCGCTGTTGACGCCGATCGCAAAAGCCTTCTCCACCGACATCGGCAACGAAGTTACTTCGCTCGGCGTGCAAATTCATGGCGGCATGGGTTTTATCGAGGAAACCGGCGCTGCACAGCATTATCGCGACGCTCGCATCACACCGATCTACGAAGGCACCAATGGCATCCAGTCGATCGACCTTGTGACGCGCAAGCTCGCGGCCAATGGCGGGGAGTCGGTCTGGGCCCTGCTCGACGAGCTCAAGGACATCGTCAAGCAGGTCGAAACCTCAAACGATCCGGCGTTCGGCACAACTGGCACCAAATTGCGCGACGCGCTCGCCTCGCTGGAGCGCACCAGCCGCTGGTTGCTGGAACGCATAACCTCGGCACCCAACGAGGCACTCGCCGGCGCCACGCCCTATTTGCGGCTGTTCGGCGCAACGCTCGGCGGATGCATGCTGGCAAATGAGGCCTTGTCCGCGCGCGGGACAAGCGAAGCCGATCCGCAACGCTACGTCACGCTGGCGCGATTCTTCGCCGAAAACGTTTCCGTGCAGGCGCCTTCACTGGAGCGAACGGTGATGGACAGCGCAGAAGCCGTAAACAGCGCGGATGCGGTGCTGCTCGGCTGACACATGGGTAACGGTTACAGCGAGAGAGCGTTACCGCCTCTCGATTTTGGTAATCGTTTTGGCCCCGTCTGCACCCGAAGCTGAAAAGCTGACGCTGTCGCCCGCATGTAGTGCTTCCAGCGACACTCCACCTCCGACCTGAAATTCCTCGGCAGCGCCACCAGTATTGGCACCGACCGTGCCGTCTTGCGTTTGCCGGATCGCCACCGTGTTGTTGAGCCGGTTGATGCCGGTAATCGTACCGTTGTGCGCCTGTTGGGCGAAAGCGGCCGAGCTCACGACCACAAGCGCAACGGCGCCAATCGAAATGATCCTTGCGATCGTCATGGCAATTCTCCCTGTTTGCGGGAAGACATCCGTTAAGCCGCCTGCGGCGGATTGGTTCCGGCCCCGGCAGTTCCAGTGAGCTGCCGACCGACCGCTTCGTTAATGCCGTTCAAACAACGAGAAGCGCTATTGCACCGGCATCGGCGGACGCAGCGCCGTCGGCGGCAATCCCGGGTCAGCCTGCGGCCGAAGCTGCATTGGCGGCGGTGGTACGTTGGAAGGGGCAGCCGCCTGCGGCGAAGGCTGGGGTATCGCAGCTTGCGCTGAATAAGCCGACGGATTCGGCCTGTATGCGGGCGCGGGCGCAGCCGCCGTGGTCGTCGGCGAATATGGCGGCGGCGCCAGTTTGCGCGCCGCTGCGGCCTTGGCCTTGCCGGCTTGTTCTGCAGCCCGATCCGAGGCGGCCTTTGCGAAGTCGCGCGACATCTGCTGCTGGCTCGCCTTCAGCTCGGCGATACCGGCCTTCAGCGTCTCGATTTCCTGATTGGCGCTGGCGAGGTCGCGCGCCATCGATTGCAGCCGCTCGGTCGCATCAGGCGATGGAGCGGGCGCCGTGGCCGCCATGCTTGTCGTCGTTTCAACGTCAGTTGCGGCTGGAGCGGACGCGTCCGCTTGCGCAGGCGCGGCATCAGCCGGAGTATCTGATGGCAAGGAATTCGGGCCCAGCCCGAGCTTGTCGAGCGGCAGTGAGGCGACAATCGCCCACTTCGGCACCCATGTGAGAAGCACCTTCTTGGCTGCGTAGCCAAACGTCTGCCAGGTCAACGCGGCAGCACCGATACCCATCGCCAGAAGAAGGGCGGCCACCGCGCGCATCAGCCGCCGGCCGAAGGTTTGGCCGCGCGCAGGCACATTATCATTTACGTTGGTGGCCCGGAATGTCGTATCGACCGTCGGTACCGGCACCACAGCAGATGGATTGGGATCGGGAGCGGTGTGAGCGCCGGCCTCCGAGTGCTGCCGCGCCGCGGCGCGCAGAAGATCGGAGATCTCCGCATCTGACGGTGCGACCCGATCGGACGGGATCACGACAAAGTCAGGACGATCTCCGGCTGATTTTGGCTTCGCGCTGGCTTGCATTGGCCCTCCGTCTCCGGTCCCCACCGGCGAGTCACGTACAGCTTATCCCGAGCCCCAGACTTCACCCTGGTATGACCAAACCAAGGCAATCCCGTGGAGAGGTTGAGGCCACATATGGCCGCAGGTTTACCCTATCGGTTTCAATCCCGCCTCGATCTCCGCCCGGCGCGGCTCGAGGAAGGGCGGCAGCGCGAGCTTCTCGCCTAATGTCTGCATCGGCTCGTCGGTCGCAAAACCCGGACCGTCGGTAGCGATTTCGAACAGGATTCCGTTCGGCTCGCGGAAATAGAGACTGCGAAAGTAGAAGCGATCGACCTCGCCGCTGTTGGGAATGCGAAGCTCGCCCAACCGCTGTGTCCAGGCGTGATATTGCGTCTCGTCGGGGGTGCGGAATGCAACGTGATGCACCCCGCCCGCGCCCTGCCGCGCCATGGCCCCGTCCTGCTCGATCACGTGCAGCTCGGCGGCAGGGCCTCCCTCGCCCATCGCAAACACCTGGACGTCGGCTTTCGCGCCCGGCGCGGAGTAGCTGCGCACCTGCCGCATGTTCATGACGGCCGTCAGCACAACCGCTGTGCGGGCGAGATCGTGCACGCTCAGCACGATCGGACCCAACCCTCGGATCTGATGTTCCGCCGGCACCGGGCTCTTATCCCACGGCGACGCCGGACCCACCCCGCCATCGTCGATCAGCACCAGCCGCTGGCCCTCGCCGTCTTCGAACGGCAGTGTGAGGCGGCCATCGACCTCGGCAACCTCGCCGGTTTGAGTGCCGGCCTGGCGCAGCCGGTCGCGCCAGAAGCCGAGGCTTTTCTCGCCTGCGACCCGCAAGGAGGTCGCGGAAATGCTGTTCGTGCCGCGCCGCTCCGGCGGCGAGGGAAAGTCGAAGAAGGTGAGATCGGTGCCGGGATTGGCCTTCCCGTCGGCGTAAAACAAATGATACGCGCTGACGTCGTCCTGATTGACCGTCTTCTTGACCAGCCGCATGCCCAGCAGACCGGTATAAAAGGCGAGATTCTCGCGCGGCTTCGCCGAAATGGCGGTCAGATGATGTATTCCGGTCAATTGCATGGCCAGCCCTGTCAATGTGGCGCGCCTTGACGGCCCCTGGCGGTTTGGGTGCGCACGCAGATGATGTAGGATATTTCGACAATTCCCGCCATTGCCGATTGCCTGAAGGCTGAGCCTATATGACCGAACATGTGACCGTTACCGATGAAGACGCCGTTCGTGTGATCAAGCTCACCCGGCCGGAAAAGAAGAACGCAATCACGCAAGACATGTACCAGGACATGAGCGCTGCGATCGACGCCGCGCAGGAAGACGCTTCGATCCGCTGCCTCATCATTTCCGGCGAGGCGGGCGCCTTCACCGCCGGTAACGACCTGGAAGATTTTCTGAAAGACGGTACCTCGAATACCGGAACGCCCCGCGCCTCCAATGCGGCCAAATTCCTTTATTCGCTGGCCCACAACGCCAAGCCGATCGTCGCCAGCGTCGATGGGATCGCGATCGGGATCGGCACCACAATGCTGTTTCATTGCGATCAGGTGATCGCCAGCACCCGAGCCACTTTCGCAACGCCCTTCATTCATCTCGGCCTGGTGCCGGAAGGCGCGTCAAGCCTGCTCGCGCCCTGGCTGATGGGACATCAGCGCGCCTTTTCGATGCTGGTGATGGGACAGAAGCTCAACGCCGAGGAGGCCCGCGCCGCCGGGTTCGTCAATAAAGTCGTCGAGCCCGATCATTTGGAGGCCGAAGCGCGCAAGGTGGCGCGCGAGATCGCCGCCCTTCCGGCTGAAGCCGTTGCGGCCTCGCGAAAGCTTCTCAGGCATAAGCCAGAAGAGTTGATCGGCCGGATCGACCTTGAAGGTGAACTCTTCCGCGAGCGGATGCGCTCGACGGAAGCCGTCGCGGCGTTCAAAGCCTTTTTCGCGCGCAAGAAATCTTGAGCGCCGAGACTGAAGTGCAAAGGCTTCGTGAAATCGTCGCGACCGCCTTTATGGTCGAACCATGAAACATTCGCTTGTATTGGCTCTCACCGCCCTGACGCTGGTTGTGTCACCGCTGCCCGCGGCGGCGCAATCGGCGACCGTGGATTTGCGCATCCTCGCGATCAACGATTTCCACGGCTACCTTCGTGCTTCAACCGACGGGATCAGGATCACCGATCCAAACGACAAGACCAAGAAGATCACGGTGCCGGCCGGCGGCGCCGAACATCTGGCAACCCTCGTCAAAGAACTTGAGCAAGGCCACAAGAATACGATCTTCGTCGCCGCCGGCGATTTGATTGGCGCGAGCCCGCTTCTGTCGGCGATGTTCCACGACGAACCGACGATCGAATCCCTCTCCATGACCGGGCTTGCGCTCGCCTCCGTCGGCAACCACGAATTCGACGAAGGCAGCGACGAACTGAAACGGATGCAGCATGGCGGCTGTCATCCGGTCGATAAGTGCCAGGGGCCGCATCCCTTCCTGGGAGCAAAATTCCACTACCTGGCGGCTTCCGCGGTCGAGACCGCGACCGGCAAGACGGTATTTCCGCCATACGAGGTCAAAGAATTCGACGGCATCCCGGTGGCCTTTATCGGCCTGACCTTGAAAGGCACCGCGGGCATCATTTCGCCGGCGAGTAGCGCGGGTCTGGAATTTCACGACGAGGCGGAGACCGTGAATGCGCTGGTGCCGGAACTAAAAGCGCGCGGCATTGAAGCCATCGTCGTCCTGATTCACGAAGGCGGCTATCCGGCCGGCGACTACAACGAATGTCCCGCGATATCAGGCGCCATCGTCGACATCGTCAAGAAATTCGATCCCGCGGTTGACCTCGTGATCAGCGGCCATACCCATCAACCCTATGTGTGCGAGATCGATGGGCGGCTCGTGACCTCGGCTGACAAATACGGCACGCTGGTCACCGCGATCGATGTCACGCTCGACACCAGGACTCGCGACGTCGTCAGCGCGAAGGCCGATAATGTCATTGTCCGCAGCAACACGCTGCCGAAGGACCCCGAGCAAACCGCCCTGATTGAGTCTTACGAGAAACTCGCTGCTCCCATCGCCAATCGCCACGCCGGGTCGGTTACGGCCACGCTCTCGCGTATGCCGAATGAGGCAGGCGAGAGCCCGCTTGGCGATATCATCGCCGACGCGCAACTGGCCGCCACAGTGGCTACGGCGAATGGCGGCGCGGTGGTCGCGTTCACCAATCCCGGCGGCATCCGCAATCGTATCGACAAGCACGACGACGGCGGCGTCAGCTACGCAGAGATTTTCGCGAGCCAGCCCTTCCGTAACCAGCTCGTAACGCTGACACTCACGGGCAGCCAGATCAAGACGATGCTGGAACAGCAATGGCAACCCCAGGACCCCCAGCGGGCGCGCATCCTGCAAGTCTCGAAGGGATTCAGCTACGCGTACGACGACCGCAAGCCGTTGGGCGAACGCATCATCGCGGATTCGATGTCACTGAACGGCGAGCGCGTCGATCCCGCCAAAAGCTACCGTGTCACGGTGAACAATTATCTCTCCACTGGCGGGGACGGCTTTGCGGCCCTGAAAGACGGCACCGCTCAACAATTCGGCGTCTATGACGCCGACGCGCTCTATTCCTATTTTCAGGCCAACAGCCCGATCAGCCCGACACCCGCCGATCGCATCCACCGCCTGAATGAAGCGAAATAATCGGCCCCTTTCCTCATTCACCATCACCCCTTACATTGCGACTTCCTCCAAGGCGCGGCACTCACGCGCAAAGGCCCTGCATGACGACGTTTCTTCTGACCCATCCATCGACCCTGAATCATCTGACCCCGCCCGGACACCCCGAGCGGCCGGACCGGATTCGTGCCGTCGATGAAATCTTAAGCGAAAGCCGTTTCGATCCCCTCGTGCGCGAACTGGCGCCCGAAGGCTCCCTCGATCTCGTCACGCTGTGCCACGACGAGCACTATGTCGACGAATTGCGCCGCATCGCGCCGACCAGCGGCCTGGTCTATCTCGACGGCGATACCTCGATGTCGCCGGGCACGTGGGAAGCGGTGATGCGTGGTGTCGGCGGCGCGGTTGCTGCTACGGATGCGATCATGTCAGGAACTCACAGCAATGCTTTCGTGGCGATGCGCCCTCCCGGCCATCACGCCGAGACCAACCGGCCAATGGGATTTTGTTTCTTCGATCACGCCGCAATCGCCGCACGCCATGCCCAGCGCAAATATGGCATCGGCCGCGCCGCCGTGGTCGATTTCGACGTCCATCACGGCAACGGCACTCAGGATATTTTCTGGGCCGACAAGTCCGTGATGTATTGCTCGACACATCAGATGCCGCTGTTTCCCGGCACCGGCGCCAGCGGCGAACGCGGCGAGCACGACAACATCGTCAACGCACCGCTCGCGCCCGACGATGGCAGCGCGAAATTCCGCGCCGCCTTTGAGAACACGATCCTGCCCAACTTGAGCAAGTTCAGCCCCGAACTCATCATCATCTCGGCTGGATTCGATGCGCATTATCGCGATCCCCTGGCTTCGCTTAACCTGAAGGCCGAAGATTTCGGATGGGTGACGCGAAAGCTGATGGATCTCGCCGATCGCACCGCGGGGGGCCGAATTGTCTCGGTTCTCGAGGGCGGTTATGATCTCCAGGGACTTAAAGAATCGGTTGCAGCCCATGTCAGTGCCCTGATGGGGTCTGCATCTTAAAGGCCGCGCCGCTGCAATCGCTGGCTCGCATCCGGGAAAATCAATATGGCCGAAAACGCGCAAAGCGACGTGAAGAAACTGAGCTTCGAGCGCGCGCTTGAGGAACTCGAATCGATCGTCAAGCGGCTTGAGGACGGCAAGGTGCCGCTGGAGGAATCCGTTGCGATCTATGAGCGCGGCGAAGCTTTGAAACGGCGCTGCGAGGAATTGCTGCGCCAGGCAGAGGCGCGGGTCGACAAGATTACGACTGATGCCAGCGGCCAACCGACCGGCACGGAACCGCTCGACGTGCAGTAGCCGACAGCCGCGAGCCCTTGGCCACCCTCGATCCAAATTCGTCAGGGCCTTGCTGTTTGCATTGGGGCATTGCTGAAATGGTTAGGCGGCACGGGCCATTTTTCTGGAATTAGCTCGAAATCCGGCTCAAAAGCGGCTTAGCTTGGGGTAATTTCGGGTTCCGCCGCCGTCCCCAGGGTTCCCGGCTCTATCCCAAGCGGTTGGCTTTGGCTGGCACTTTAGTGTAAACGTTTGCACGCTATGGGCTGACGAAGGCACTCGTTGGGCGTGTTCGTGGGACGTCAAGTGCCTAAAATAGCTCAATAAATCGGTGGACAGGGTGGAACCGTCTGGGGTGATGCAAATCACATTGAACGATCCGGAGCGCGCCTAAGACTATCGATTGGGCCTCTGCCCTATCACGTGGCATTCGGGTCCAGGTCGCTTGCGCATAGTTTTTGCGCAACCCATTTCACGTTGGGCCGTTGATCCCGACCTTACAAAATTGGAATAACGCTGTGACCGCATTTAGTAAGACGCCGCTTCTCGATACGATCCGCACCCCGGACGATTTGCGCCGGCTCAAGGTGGAACAAGTCCGGCAAGTTGCCGACGAACTGCGTCAGGAAACCATCGATGCGGTTTCAGTGACGGGTGGTCATTTCGGCGCCGGTCTCGGCGTGGTCGAGTTGACCACCGCCCTGCACTACGTCTTCGACACGCCGCGGGACCGCCTGATCTGGGACGTCGGTCACCAGGCCTATCCGCACAAGATCCTCACCGGCCGGCGCGACCGGATTCGCACCCTGCGTACCGGGGGTGGCCTGTCGGGTTTCACCAAGCGCACCGAGAGCGACTACGATCCGTTCGGCGCCGCGCACTCCTCGACCTCGATCTCGGCCGGGCTTGGCATGGCCGTGGCCCGCGACCTTTCCGGCGGCAAAAACAACGTCATCGCCGTGATCGGCGACGGCGCGATGTCGGCGGGCATGGCCTATGAAGCCATGAACAACGCTGGCGCGATGAATTCCCGCCTGATCGTCATCCTCAACGACAACGACATGTCGATTGCACCGCCGGTCGGCGCCATGTCGGCCTATCTGTCGCGGCTTTACTCCGGCAAAACCTATCGAACGCTGCGCGAAGCCGCCAAGCAGCTCGGCAAGCACCTGCCGAAGATCATCTCCAACCGCGCCAACCGCGTCGAAGAATATTCCCGTGGCTTCATGATGGACGGCGGCACGCTGTTTGAGGAGCTCGGCTTCTACTATGTCGGCCCGATCGACGGTCATAACCTCGACCACCTGCTGCCGGTGCTGCGCAACGTCCGTGACATGGAGACCGGGCCAATCCTGGTCCATGTCGTGACGCAGAAAGGCAAGGGTTATGCGCCGGCGGAAGCCTCGGCCGACAAATATCACGCCGTCGTCAAGTTCGACGTCGCCACGGGCGCCCAGGCCAAGGCCAAGCCGAATGCGCCGTCCTACCAGAACGTGTTCGGCCAGAGCCTCGTCAAGGAGGCACAGAAGGACGACAAGATCGTCGGCATCACCGCTGCCATGCCGTCGGGCACCGGGATCGACATCTTCACCAAGGCATTCCCAAAGCGCTCGTTCGATGTTGGCATTGCCGAGCAGCATGCGGTGACTTTCGCCGCCGGACTTGCCACCGAAGGCTACAAGCCGTTCTGCGCGATCTATTCGACCTTCCTGCAACGCGGTTACGACCAGGTCGTCCACGACGTCGCGATCCAGAGCTTGCCGGTGCGTTTTGCCATCGATCGCGCCGGGCTCGTCGGCGCTGACGGCGCCACCCATGCCGGCTCGTTCGACAACGCCTATCTGGGCTGCCTGCCCAATTTCGTGATCATGGCGGCTTCCGACGAGGCCGAACTGGTGCACATGGTGGCGACGCAGGTGGCGATCAACGACCGCCCGAGCGCGGTGCGCTATCCACGCGGCGAAGGCCGCGGCATTGATATGCCCGAGGTCGGCATCCCGCTCGAAATCGGCAAGGGCCGCATCGTCCGCCAGGGCAGCAAGATCGCGCTGTTGTCGTTCGGCACCCGCCTTGCCGAGTGCGAAAAGGCGGCGGATGAACTCGCCGCGCATGGGCTTTCGACTACCATTGCGGACGCGCGCTTCATGAAGCCGCTGGACGTCGAGATGATCCTGAAGCTTGCACGCGAGCACGAAATCCTTCTCACCATCGAGGAAGGCTCGATTGGCGGTTTCGGCTCTCACGTCATGCAGACGCTGGCCGAACATGGCATGCTCGACGGTGGTTTGCGGATGCGCTCGATGGTGCTCCCGGACGAATTCCTCGATCACGACTCGCCGAACGCGATGTACGCGCGTTCGGGGCTCGACGCCAAGGGCATCGTGGCCAAGGTGTTCGAGACACTCGGCAAGGACGCCAAGACCGAGACCGTGAAGCTCGCCTGACCGGCTAGGCTTTGGCTCTGACGCGTTTTCTTAAACGCGAACCGGTGCCCACTTCGCTCGAAAACGCTATGGCAATGAACATTTATCTGGCAGGTCCCGATGTGTTCCTGCCGGATGCGGCGGAAGTCGGCCGGCAGAAAGTTGAAATCTGCCGCCGCCACGGCCTGATCGGTCTATACCCCCTCGACAATGTCGTTGATCGCGCGGCTGCCGAGGCTTCGCTCCGGATATTCAAAGCCAACGAGGCCATGATGGACCAGGCAGACGCCGTCATCGCCAACCTCACGCCGTTCCGCGGGCCCGGCGCCGACGCCGGGACCGTGTACGAGCTCGGCTACATGGCCGCGCGCGGGAAATTCTGTCTCGGCTACTCCAACGACCCTTTACTCTATGCCGATCGGGTGCGGCGGTTCACGAAAGTCACCGTGCGCGATGGCCGCCTGGCCGATGCGGAAGGACTGACTGTTGAAGATTTCGGTCATACCGACAATCTCATGATGATCCACGCGCTCGATCTCTATGGCGCACCGTTGGTACTGCCGCGCGAAAAGCCTGACGACATCTGGCACGACTTGACCGCATTCGAGCTTTGCGTTGGCATGGCGGCCGCGCGGCTCACCTCCGTTTCCTGAATTTTTGCTTGGGCGTATCATGCCGTCTTCCAAGAAGCGCATCGATTTGCTGCTGGTCGAGCGCGGTCTGTTCGAAAGCAGGGCGCGGGCGCAGGCTGCGATCGAAGCCGGCCTGGTTTCCGCCAATGACAAACCCGTACTGAAAGCTTCCGAGACGATTCCCCCCGACGCGGTGTTGCAGGCACAGCCGGCGCATCCCTTCGTTTCGCGGGGTGGCGTCAAGCTCGCGGGCGCGCTGGAGCAATATCCGATCGATATTGAAGATCACGTCTGTCTCGATGTCGGGGCCTCGACGGGCGGTTTCACGGAAGTTTTGCTCGCCAACGGCGCCAGCGTGGTTTTCGCCATCGACGTTGGCCACGGACAACTGCACCCTTCCCTGCACGGCCACCCCAAAATTGTTTCCATGGAAGAAACCGACATCCGCTCGCTCGAGGGCAAGCGGCTGCCCGCGCGTCCCGACATCGTCGTCATCGACGTCAGCTTCATTTCGCTGAAAGCGGTGCTGCCTGTCGCATTGTCGCTGGCGGCAGCGCCAATGCACCTTCTGGCGCTGATCAAGCCCCAGTTTGAAGCCCCCCGCAAACATTCCAAGCGCGGAATCATCCGCGATGCCGCCGTGCATCAGGACGTCTGTGACGAGATTGCCGCTTTCGTGGCCTCGCTCGGATGCACGGATATCCGGGTCTTTCCATCCCCGATATCAGGCGGGGACGGCAACATCGAATTCTTCGTCGGCGCGCGCCGTGGTTGAACGCTTACTCATCGATCACGTCGGTCATCTCGGCGACGGCGTCGCGCTGATTGAAGGGCGGAGCCTCTTTGTCCCCTATGCGCTCGGCGGCGAGACGGTCCAAGTCGCCGCCGCGGCCGGTGACCGGCGGCAATTGATCCGGATCGAACAAGCGAGCCCCGAGCGTATCGAACCGCTATGCCCGCATTTCGGCACGTGCGGCGGCTGCGCCATCCAGCACTGGGAAACCGAACGCTACCGCGCCTGGAAGCGCGATCTCGTCACCACGACACTCGCGCAGGCGAAAATCGACTGCGAGGTCGCATCCCTGATCGACGCCCATGGCAAAGGCCGCCGCCGTATCACCTTGCATGGGCGCAGGGGCACCCATGACGTGCTCAAGGTCGGTTTTGCCGCGGCGCAGTCGCATGATGTCATCCCGATCGATCGCTGCCCGATCCTCGACCCCGGCTTGGGTGGCGCGCTGGAGGCAGCCTGGGCGCTCACTGAGCCCCTGATCGGGATCGGGAAACCGCTCGATATCCAGATCACCGCGACCGACGGTGGCCTCGATGTCGATATCAGAGGTTCCGGCCCGTTGCCGGCTTCCGCCATCGCGGCGCTTTCGCGGATCGCGGCCAAGCACAGTATCGCGCGGCTGACGCGGCACGGCGAACTGGTGCTGATACGCCAGGCGCCAGGCGTGACCATGGGCAAGGCGCGGGTGATATTGCCGCCGGGCTCCTTTCTGCAGGCAACCGTCACCGGCGAAGAGACGCTGGCCGCGCTCGTCTCGCAACATTGCGGGCGGGCCAAACACATCGCCGACCTGTTTTGCGGCGTCGGTCCGTTTGCGCTCCGCCTCGCTGAGAAATCGCGGGTATCGGCCTTTGACAGCAACGCGGACGCGATCGTGGCCTTGCAAAAAGCGGCAGCCTCAACACCAGGGTTAAAACCGGTCAGAGCCGAGACTCGCGACCTATTTCGCCGCCCGCTGGTGGCAGAAGAGTTACGCGACTTCGATGCCGTCGTGTTCGACCCGCCGCGTCAGGGCGCACAGGCGCAGGCCGAAAGGCTCGCGGCCAGCAAGGTGCCAGTGGTGATCGCGGTGTCGTGCAATGTGGCGACCTTCGCCCGCGACGCGCGCATCTTGATTGACGGCGGCTACAGGATCGAGGGCATCACCCCCGTTGATCAGTTTCGGCATACACCGCATGTCGAATTGGTGGCGCGGTTTAAGCGATAACGCGCCTCTATCGTCCCCACCTGTCTTGCCACATCTTTTCGCCGATCAGGCAGTGAACCCGCGGTTCCTTCTCGGCCACCGGAATGACAGGCCGCTCCGGCGTGCGGCCGGCAACCTCGAGCAGAAGCTTGGTCCGGATGGCTTCCTTGAATTTATCGCGGTCCTTGATCGGCACCACGAAGGAACCGGGACCACCGATCACGCAGTCTTCGTAGTACCAATCGAGATTTTCGATATCCATGGTCGAGTAGGAAGGGTCCTTCACCATGATCGGCAGGCCGTTGATGACGATCCCCTTGGAGACAGCCTCATCGCGGGCAGGCGCGACCGGTGCACCATTATTGTTGGCACCATCGCCGGAGATGTCGATGACGCGCCTCAATCCGGGATATGGGTTGCTCTCAAACAGCGGCATCGCAAAATAGATCGCGCCGGAAATGGACGTGCGCGAGGCGCGGCGGATCGGCGTCTTCAGGATTTCGTCGGCAACCGCATCCGCGGTTTCCGGGCCATCGATCACGCGCCAGGGAATAATGATCTTCTGATCGTTCGACGCCGCCCATTCGAAATAGGTCACCGAGATCTTGCCGTTAGGCAGCGCCTTCAACGCCTGGAGGAATTCCTTGGAGACGATGGCCTGCGCGTAGCCCTCACGCTGTACCGCCAATTCATCCATGTCCATCGAATAGGAGACGTCGACCGCGAGCACGAGTTCGACGTCGACCACAGGCTGCGCCTTGTCCGCCGATCGCATCTCGGGCCGAACGCGCACATCCGGCGCGGCAACTCCGGCCACGCCGCTTGCGGTGATCGCGCTTGCGACCAGCACCGCCCCGATCGAGACATACCAGCGCATCAGCGGCCCTCCCGTCGTGTCACCAGATGTTCGCACGCATGACGGCCGACGGAAAGCTGGAACATTTTGCAGCGTTCACATTCAGGTTAGCAGCAAAGCTGCCGTAATTTGCCGTTCAAGCTGCGGCCTGCCCGGTTTTGCGGGAACGGGATAGCCGTGCGATATAGCGGCCTTGATGAGGAAATATCGGGGGCGATCTGATGTTGCGCTGGAGCGTGCTGGTGCTAGCGTTGTCTGGATTTTTCGATGCCGCGATGGCAGATTCGGCCTTGGAGCGGGGCGACTATCTCGTCAATACCATTCTGGCATGCGGCAACTGCCACACACCACGCGACGCCAACGGCGCGATCGTCAAGGACAAGGCATTATCGGGCGGACGGGTATTCTCGACGCCTGCTTTTGTCGTCACCACCTCAAACATCACCCCTGACGTTGAAACCGGGATCGGAAGCTGGACCGACGCGGAGATCAAGCGCGCGCTGGTCGAAGGCGTCCGGCCCGATCACCACCGCCTGTCCGGCGTACCTCTCGCGGCCATCATGCCGGCCAATTTCTATAAGGCGCTCTTGCCGGAAGATCTCGACGCCATCATCGCCTACCTGCGCTCCGTCAAACCGGTCCGCAACGAGGTCATCGACCCCGTTTACAAAGCGCTCGTCCACCGCGACCCCTATCCCGATGCGGAGAACGGCTTCAACAAATCCATGCTCAACGAACCGGTCGGGCGCGGCGCCTATCTCGCCACCATCGGCCATTGCATGGAATGCCATTCGTCCTGGTCGCGGGGCGTCTCCGACTTCAAAGGCGGGCTTGGCCGTGGCGGCAGGAGCTTCGGCGAGGCAGGGCTCGGGGGGGGGGTGACGGCCGCCAACATCACCTCCGATCACACCACCGGCATCGGTGAGTGGACCGATCAGCAGATCGCCCGCGCGATCACACAAGGCGTGTCCCGCGACGGACGGGTTCTCAAGCCGCCGATGGCCTATTCATTCTATGCAGGACTGAAAGAGAGCGATCTCGCCGACATCATTGCTTATTTGCGGACGGTTCCGCCACTGCAATGATGATGCGGACTTTTGAGCCGCCACGCCTGTACCAAGACGAACTGGAACGCTGTATTCTCAGGCCATGATCGACACCGTCACCAAACCGAAGACCAGGGTAAAAACCAAGGTCGAACGGCCACGTCTGCACAAAGTCATTCTCGTCAATGACGATTTCACGCCGCGTGAATTTGTCGTCACGGTGCTGAAGGCGGAGTTCCGCATGACCGAGGACCAGGCGCACAAGGTCATGATCACGGCGCACCGGCGCGGCGTTTGCGTGGTGGCGGTCTTTACCAAGGACGTCGCCGAAACCAAGGCGACCCGCGCGACCGACGCCGGCCGCGCCAAGGGCTATCCACTGCTGTTCACGACGGAGCCTGAAGAATGAAGGACGAGCTGCGGCGCATACGCCGCCGCGGTCTCGTCCGTTAGTCCATAGACCCGCTCGGCCTTCGAAAATCCCGCGATCGGAAATTCGCCCAG
Source organism: uncultured Alphaproteobacteria bacterium (assembly GCA_963752265.1). Taxonomy (GTDB): domain Bacteria; phylum Pseudomonadota; class Alphaproteobacteria; order Rhizobiales; family Xanthobacteraceae; genus Bradyrhizobium. The sequence goes on along the minus strand of CAVVZW010000219.1, from coordinate 12,815 downwards.
ATCTTCCCAGCCGCCGGGACAGGCCTCGGCAAAGGCGTTCGACGCCACCACCGTGCGATGCAGACGGCCGGCCATCTTCTCCAGCCGCGCGGCAAGATTGACCGCCGGTCCGATGCAGGTGAAATCGAGGCGGTTGCCGCCGCCGATATTGCCATAGAGAACACGTCCCACATGGAGCGCTACGCCAAAGCGAAAGCGCTCGATCGTCTCGCCAATCGGAAACTGCATGGCCTCGACATTCGCCCGCGCTTCACGCGCCGCCTCCAGAACACTCGCACAGGCTTTGCCGGCATCGCCGACATATTCATCAATCGGAAATACGGCGAGCAGGCCGTCGCCCATGAATTTCAAGACCTCGCCGCCATGGGTTGCGATTGCAGAGACCTGGCAGTCGAAGTATTGATTGAGAATATCGACCACGGTCTCGGCTGGAAGCCGGTCCGACAGTGCGGTAAAGCCGCGCAAATCCGACAGCCAGATCGCCGCCTGCATCGACTCGGCGTGACCACGCCTGATATGCCCGCGCATGATCCGCTCGCCGGCGCGGTTGCCGACATAGGTGTCGAGCAGGATCGTCGACATGAAACGCAACCGCGTGACTTCGATCAGGCGCGACAGCGGCGGGATCAACGCTCGAATGGCCTTGATCTGAACTTCGGTAAAGCCGCCCGGCTGCCGTGTGGTCCAGCTCGAGGCATGCACCGTGCTGTCGACTTGCATCAACGGCAAGGCGATATATTCAGTAACGCCCTCTTCGCGCAGATCGTCGAACAGCGGAAAGCGCTTGGCGTCCGGTCCGTCCATGCGCGCTCTGATTTCGCGCCCCTCCCCGAAGACAAGCGCGAGCGGACTGTGACGAAACTCATCGGAATCGATCATGTCGTAATCAGCGGTACCGACGACGACTTCGGCTCCGGGGCGCCAGACCAAATTGCGGCCTGCGATATCCGGGTGAAGCGTCCGAATGAAAACGCCGACCCGCCACAGCGGCAGTCCAGCCGCCACCATCCGCTCACAGGCTTCTGTCATCATCTGCGGCGGGTTGGGCGCGGACCTCGCACCGTCCACGAGCCAATCGATCAGTTTTTGCAAAGCGAGCGCGTCCATAGGGCACCATTAGCAGCGCGGGCGGCGATAACGTCAAGGCGCATCGCCGGGATCGGGTCGTCAGCTCGAATTTTAGGCGATCAAGCGATCCGACGAAGGCTCGACAAGGCCGGGAACGGCTGCGAGACTAACCTTCACAGATAATAGAAAAATGGAGGAAACAATGAATATCAATCGTCGCCAGTTGGCGCTGCCCGTGGTGGCCGTCGCGATCCTGGGAGCGGCAGCGGTCCCCGCTTTTGCAGGTGCGGATGAGGATGCGGTTGCGAAAAACGTCGAGGCATTCCGCGCCGCCCAGGCAGCCCAAGACGCCAAGACCCTGGAAGGACTTTGCGCGCCAGAACTGAGCTACAGCCACTCCGACGGACGGGTCGAAGACAAGGCCACGTTTGTTACCAATGCCACCGACGGAAAATCGAAAGTCATTTCGCTCGCTTACCAGGACGTGAAAATCCGGGTGGTCGGTTCGGCGGCGATCGTCCGGTTTCACTGGGTCGGCGAAAGCGAGTCGGTCGCCGACGGCAAGAAAAGCTCGACCAATCTGCACATCCTGATGAACTGGCAAAAACAGGGTAACGACTGGAAGCTTCTGTCACGCGCGTCAACGAAGCTTTGATCCAACAGGCATGAATTCGGGCGGATGACCGGCGTCATCCGCCCGCTTTAATTGCCGACTTTAAAAACCGGCTTTAAGCGCCGACTTGGCCGCGATGACGCAGGAAATGATCTGCGAGCACGCAAGCCATCATCGCTTCCCCGACCGGAACGGCACGAATGCCGACGCAGGGATCGTGGCGGCCTTTGGTCATGATCTCCGTGTCGCCGCCGTTGCGATCCACCGTGCGGCGTGGCGACAGGATCGAGGACGTCGGTTTCACCGCAAAGCGCACCACCACCGGCTGACCCGTGGAAATACCGCCCAGAATGCCGCCGGCATGGTTGGAAAGGAAATTGACACCCTGATTGCCCATCCGCATTTCGTCGGCGTTCTCCTCGCCGGATAACTCGGCCGCGCCAAAGCCATCGCCGATCTCGACGCCCTTGACCGCGTTGATACTCATCATCGCGGCCGCCAAATCGGCATCGAGCTTGGCATAGATCGGCGCACCAAACCCCGCGGGCACGCCCTCGGCGACCACCTCGATGACCGCGCCAATCGACGAGCCGCTCTTGCGAATGCCGTCGAGATAGTCCTCGAAGAAAGCTGCCTTGTCCTTGTCGGGACAGAAGAACGGATTCTTCGCGATCTCGTCCCAATCCCACTTGTCGCGGTCGATCTTGTGCGGCCCCATCTGCACCAACGCGCCGCGCACGGTGACGCCGGACAAGATCTTGCGCGCCACCGCGCCCGCCGCGACCCGCATCGCGGTCTCGCGCGCCGACGATCGCCCACCGCCGCGATAATCGCGCAGGCCGTATTTGGCTTCGTAGGTGTAGTCGGCGTGACCAGGACGAAACTTGTCCTTGATGTCGGAATAATCCTTCGAGCGCTGATCGGTGTTCTCGATCAAGAGCCCGATCGGCGTCCCAGTAGTGACCTGCACGCCAGTCTGGGGATGCGCCATCACCCCAGACAGGATCTTCACCGTATCCGGCTCCTGCCGTTGCGTGGTGAAGCGGGACTGTCCGGGACGGCGGCGGTCGAGATCGCGCTGAATCTCTTCCACGGCAAGCGGTATCTGCGGCGGACAACCATCGACCACGCAGCCGATCGCAACCCCGTGGCTCTCGCCGAAGGTCGTGACCCGGAACAGATGGCCGAAAGTGTTGTGGGACATGGTGCCCTGGCTTCACCCGATGTTGTTAACATGCACGACGAACGGTGCATGTTTACGTAACGCGCAAGGCGCAGGGGGTCAAATAGCCGACCGGCTTTGGAACCCTCACCCGCCCTTATCCTCGCATCCATAGCCGATGCGAACCGTCGGCGTTCCCGATCCCGCCGCAATCGGGTACTTTTCGCACAGCTAGAATCAGAGCGCGGCAGGGCTCCGCTGTTCCGGTCGGTTTCCGCGCCATGGTTAAAAGCCGCCGACATCACAACTTCGGCGGGCGGAATAGCTATGTCATTCTGGTGTTAGCCTTGTCAGAGGTTTGAGGGATGCCGGTCACCGCACCGACGATCTGCATCGAACGCGGAGCCAATTGGGATCACAGGGATGACAGCGTTTCGCGAGAGTGTCGAAGCTATGATTCCTGCGTTACGCCGCTATGCGCGTGCGCTGACGCGTGATGCCGACATTGCGGACGATTTAGTGCAGGATACGCTGGTTCGGGCATTGCGCTCGGAACGGCTTTTTCTTGGCGGTGACGTGCGGAGCTGGCTCTACACCATCCTGACCAATCTCAACAAGAACAGGCGGCGATCGCTGGCCCGGCGGCCGCAATTCATGCCTCTGTTGGAGAACAATCCCGACGCCAGCGGCACCGAAGCCGAAGGCCGTGACATCGCCAGGGCGCTCGCGACGTTGGTGGAGGATCAGCGCGCGGTTCTTCTGCTCGTGATGCTGGAAGGATTAAGTTATCGCGAGGTCGCAGATATTCAGGGCGTGCCGATCGGTACGGTGATGTCGCGGTTGGCGCGCGCGCGCGCCCATGTGAAGGCGGTTCTTGAAGGCGAGCGCCCGGCATTGCGACGGGTGAAGTAATGACGCGGTTTGTGAGTGAGCAGATTTTTATGAATAAGCAATTGGGGGAGACCGCATTGCAGACGCGGTCGCATTTCCGTCGGGGAGGACGGGAGGCGGCCGGAATCATTTCGACGGAGAAGAGACAACAACCATGACCGACCCAAAGATTCCCGTCACCGAAGACGAATTGCACGCTTACGTCGACAACGAATTGCCGGCGGAACGTCGTGGCGATGTCGAAGCGTGGCTTGCAACTCATCCCGACGATGCCGAACGGGTGAGAGCGTGGCGCGACATGGCGGATGCACTGCACGCCCGCTATGATCATGTCGCCGATGAGGCCGTGCCGAAGCGGCTGGAGATCGAGCGGCTAGTGAGTCGGCCGCGCAAATGGATGTACGGCGCGGTTGCAGCGGCGCTTGCGGCTTTCATTTGCGGCGGAGGCACTGGCTGGGTGATGCGTGGTGTCACCGCGACGCCTTCGGCGGTCGAAAACCTGACGTCGGACGCCCTGGATGCGCATCGGCTTTATGTCGTCGAAGTACGCCATCCCGTCGAAGTGCCCGGCAGCGAGCGCGATCACCTGCAGACCTGGCTCACCAAACGTTGCGGCTGGGAAGTACGTGCGCCGCGGCTGGATGCCAACGGACTGAAACTGGTCGGCGGAAGGCTATTACCTGGCCCGGCCGGGCCAGCCTCGTTCTTCATGTATGAGAGCGCTTCCGGCGAACGCTACACACTTTACGCGTCGCGTTCGAAGACGGGATCAGCCCAGATGCGCTACACCGCCGCCGAGAACTCCGGCGCGATGTACTGGTCGGAAGCCGATGTCAGCTATGTGCTGAGCGGCCCGATGGACAAGGAAAAGCTTAATAAGGTGGCGCGCATCGTCTACGACCAGAACGAGAAAGGCGGCTAAAGCCGCCGCCCACCCGCATCCCGTTTCCGCCAAGGCTACGCCGGGGCCGCCCAAGGCTACGCCGGGGCCATCGGGCTTGGTCGGCCGCTGAAGTGTTGGCGAAGGCGGCAGTGCGGAGTGGGCTCGTTAAGGATCATGCCCCAGTGGCTAAATCATCACGTCCCAATTCCGACATTAAGAATCTGGAATTGGAACATGGACGCGTCTCAATATCGCACCAAGTGCTCACGAAAAGTTGTGGCGCGTTCGATCCGCCGATCGACGCAAGCGGCCTCGGCTGGGGTTTGTACCGCGCTGGTCCCCCAGTTCGAGGCCGCACCCCCGCGTTCTCCGCGGCGATTACGAAAAATCGCTGCGCGGATTATACGGATGTGCATCCCGCCACTTCTGCATCAACGCTTCCAATTCGGCGTCGTTCCCGTCTGGAAGCATAATACGGGTGGTGACAAGCAGATCGCCGTTTCCACCGGCTTTCGGCAAACCTTTGCCTTTGAGGCGAAACGTCCGGGCGCTCGACGTGTTTTTCGGGATTGAAAGCTCGACCGCGCTCCCAAGCGTCGGCACGCGAATCTTTCCGCCGAGCACCGCCTCATAGAGCGTGACGGGCAGATCGAGACGCAGATCGCTGCCTTCGACCTTGAAGAACGGATGGGTTGCGATGCTCACCGTGATCAGGAGATCACCCGGCGGATGGCCCGGCGCGTTCTCGCCCTGCCCCTTCAGCCGGATCTGCTGACCGGCCACCACGCCGGCCGGAATCTTGACGTTGAGTTCCTTGCCGGTCGGCAGCCGGACACGCTTCTCGCCACCCTTCACCGCCTCTTCCAGCGACACGGTCATGGCAACGGAGAGATCGAGATCGACCGCCATGGTGCCTGGGTCAAACTCGAAGCGCCCGGCGCCGCCGCCCGCGCCGCCCCCACCACGCGCGCCGCGCGCGTTGGCTGCGCCGAACATGCTGTTAAGGATGTCCTCGAAGCCGCCGCCAAAGCCGCCAGCGCCTGCAGTGCCGCCGCTGCGGAAGGTGTGAGTTTCAAAGCCGCCGGGCCCCGCGCCGGCGCCCCCGCCAGGAAAGCCCTGGAAGCGCGGCTTTCCATCGGCGTCGATCTCGCCGCGATCGAACTGCTGACGCTTGTCCTCATCGCCAATGATCTCATTGGCCGAATTCAGCTCGGCGAAGCGGGCCGCAGCCTTCGGATCGTTCTTGTTGGCGTCGGGGTGATGCTTCTTGGCCAGCTTGCGATAGGCGCTCTTGATCGCCGCGGCGTTAGCCCCCCGCGGCACCCCCAAGACCTCATAGGGGTCGCGCATCCGTCAGTTCTCCTTCAAGGCAAGTCGTGAAACTTAATACACAGGTGAGAAACCCGCTCGGGTTTTCATTTGGGGATTTCGTGGCATTTTTGCAACGGGTTTTCCCCATACCTTCAGCGGCGCGGTCAAGATGGAACTGGATCGCAGGCATTTTCAACCCTTTGCAGAGACAAGCCGAAGCAAAAGCAGATTCTGAAAGCCTACTTCTCGACCCACTTTAGCTCTGCCGCCAATTAGCTCTGCCGCCAAGGCTTGAGCGTGTGAATTTCCCACTCTCCGCGGCCGGTTTGACACGCGGCTCCGTGCAGCCAGCTTTCCGAACTGCCGTTGACGTAACTTGCCAGGAAATCCCGGCAGGTCCGGCCCTCCGAGGAATAGGCTTGCGCCAGCGGCGTCACCGACCCCCGCGCGCCGGTCTCCGGATTTGCCCAAGGCTGGCTCGCATCCTTGTCGCCTCGTGTCAGCACGTCGGAAGCCGCATTGCGGGCGAAGGCGAGATCGGTTTCGGTGGGCATGGCCTCCCTCGCCCTGGCCATCGGACCGATTGAACCGGTGACATCGTCGCCGGCTTTTGCGAACCCGCCATCCAGCCGCGAAACGCTGCAACCACCGACACTCATCCCGATCAGAACCATGGCCGCCACCCCGGCCGGCCTGATCGGCGATAGGCCAAAGCGTCCCCATGCCCTATATAAGGCTGACCTCATACGGGGCGCTAACGCGTATCTGGCCGCGGGCGGGCGCAACCTTGGACTCCAGGAAATGACGGACACGACCTCCATCAAACACCCGACACCCTTAACATCCGGTGATTTCACCGCGGCTGAGGAGCCGTTGACCCTGTTTGGCGAGTGGTTTGCGGAAGCCGTGAAGGCTGAGCCCAACGATCCCAACGCCATGGCCCTTTCGACCGTCGATGCGGAAGGCCTGCCGGACGTGCGGATGGTGCTGATGAAGGGTTACGACGCCGCTGGCTTCGTCTTCTACGGCCACATCGCCAGTAAAAAAGGCCGCGAATTGGCCGCAAATCCTAAGGCGGCTTTACTTTTTCACTGGAAGTCGCTGCGCCGCCAGGTCCGCATCCGCGGGACCGTGTCGCCCGTGACCGATATCGAGGCTGACGCCTATTTTGCGACCCGCCCCAAACAGAGCCAGATCGGCTGCTGGGCGTCGAAACAGTCCGAGCCGCTGGAGAGCCGTTTTGCATTCGAGCAGGCGATCGCCAAGACCGCCGCGCAATACATCATCGGCGAGGTGCCGCGCCCGCCGGGCTGGAGCGGCTGGCGCATCACCCCGCTCCGCTTCGAGTTCTGGCATGACCGCCCGTTCCGCCTGCACGACCGCATCGAATTTCGCCGCGACGCTTCCGATCGGGCCTGGTCGAAGACGCGGCTTTACCCCTGATTGAGAGATCGAAGGACCTATGGCCACTTCACCCCATAACGGACCACGGCGGACGTTGCTTCTCACCGGGGCCAGCCGCGGCATCGGGCACGCGACCGTGATCCGTTTTTCCTCGGCCGGCTGGCGCGTCCTCACCTGCTCGCGTCATCCGTTTCCCGAAGATTGCCCTTGGGACGCAGGTCCTGAGGATCACATTCAGGTGGACCTCGCCGACCATGACGACACCGCGCGCGCTATTTCCGAAATTCGCGAGCGGCTGGAAGGCGGCATGCTGCACGCGCTCGTCAACAATGCCGCGATTTCACCGAAGGCCGATGGCGGCCAAAGGCTAGGCTCGATCAACACCGATATCGAGACCTGGGCCCACGTGTTCCGGGTTAATTTCTTTGCGCCGATCATGATGGCGCGCGGCCTGATCGAGGAGTTGAAGGCCGCCAAGGGTTCGGTCGTCAACGTCACCTCGATCGCCGGTTCGCGCGTGCACCCTTTCGCAGGCGCAGCCTATGCGACCTCGAAGGCTGCACTGGCTTCGCTGACGCGCGAGATGGCGTCCGATTTCGGCCAACTCGGCGTACGGGTGAATTCGATCGCGCCGGGCGAGATCGACACCTCGATCCTGTCGCCGGGCACCGAAAAGATCGTCGAGCAGCAGATCCCGATGCACCGGCTGGGCACGCCCGACGAAGTCGCCAAGATCATTTATGTGCTGTGCACGGAGACCAGTTCTTATGTGAACGGCGCCGAAATCCACATCAATGGCGGCCAGCACGTTTAGAGGGCATTCTTCGAAAATTACACGGCCAGCCCGTCGTCTCGAACCGGCGCGCCGGCTACGTCGGGGGACGAGGCCCTCGTTCTAGAGCAGCCCGCGCAGGATCTGGGCGGCCTGCCAGCGCAGGGTTTCCTGGGTATTCGCAATGCTGGAGCACTCGTCTTCGAACTCACCGTCGGCCAGCATCGCCCCGCAGTGCCGGCAGCTACGCGCCGACATCGCTTGTGCCCTCGCGACAATATTGCGGCCTTGCTGATAGCTCGCGAAGTCGATGACGTTCTGCGCTTGCGTTATGACTTTCTCAACCATGGGAGTCCTCGCGATCGATTGCGAGTGTTATGACAGAAAGCCGTAGCGCAAACGTTCGGTCCTCTACTCAAATTTTAGCGGAGCGCTTCAGTGAGGAGTCCGACAATGCCGCGCACTTTCTTAACCTCAAGATCGCGGCACGCGAGGGTGGTTTTTACAGCCACTTCTTCCACCTGAAATACATATAGGGGGCAACCGCCGCGAGCGCCATCATCACCACGGCGAACGGATAACCGTGTTGCCATTCCAGTTCCGGCATCACCTTGAAATTCATGCCGTAGATCGAGGCGATCAGGGTCGGCGGCATCAAGACCACCGCCATCACCGAAAACAGCTTGATGATGTTGTTCTGCTCGAGATTGACGACGCCGAGCATCGCATCGAGCACGAAGGTGATCTTGTTGGAGAGATAGGAGGCGTGGTCGGTCAACGAGGCGACGTCGCGCTGCATGGTCTTGAGCTGCTCTCGCATGTCCTTGGTCCATTTCACGCCCTCCATGACGGCCGAGAGGAACGTGACGAGACGGCCGATTGAGACGAGGCTCTCGCGGACCTTGGAGGTCAAGTCGCCCTTGCGGCCGATGGCGGTCAGTATCTGCGAATAGCGTCTGGCATTGCCGTGGCGCTCGCTGTCGGGCTCGAAGATATCGTGAGAGACCTGGTCGACGTCGGCGCCAATCCGCTCCAGGATGTCGGCGGAACGGTCGATCACCGCATCCAAAAGCTCCATGAGCACCATTTCGCCGGTGACGCCGGCGGCGCAGCTTCGGGCGAGCTTGTTTTCCACCAGCACGAACGGCTTCGGATCGTCGTAGCGCACCGTCACCAGACGATGACCGGCGAGAATGAAGGTCACCGCGGTGGTCTTCGGCGCCTCGGTGTCGGACTGACACATCAATGTCGCCGTCATGTAGCGCGCACCGTTCTCGATATAGAGGCGACTGGAAATTTCGATTTCCTGCATGTCCTCCCGGGTCGGCACCGCGATCCCGGCCAACCGTTCCACGGCCTTGTCCTCAGCGGTAGTTGGCTTGACGAGGTCGATCCAGACGGAATTCTCCGGCAGGTTGTCCAAATCTGCAACGGCGGCCTTCTTGAGGGAGGATTTCAGCAGGGACGAACACCGAGAACATGGAAAACTCCAGACCGCCAACGGCGAATTAACCAAGAAGAGTTGGTACGATTTCGTGAACCCTTCGTGAATACCGGCAACCCCTTCGCCATTTGCGGCCACCCGATGGCGGGAGGATGGCAGAATCCGCCCCTCAGTCCCGCTATTGCCGGAGAATCCCGCGTAGCTCAAGTACTTGCGGCAAAAAAGACACAGGCGAGCCGCCGCAGTGCGGAAAGGCCATCTCGGCGCTGGAATTGTCGTCAATTTCGGCGATAATGTGGGAGCTGAAGGTGGAGTCGTGGCGGGGCAAAAGGCCCACGCCTCGAACGCATTCCCGAATGGAAATCCAAGATGCCGTTGAAACTCACGTCGCTGAAACTCGCCACGTCGCTGAAGCTGGCAGTGGCTGTGACTGCCGCCGGATTGCTGCTCTCGGGCTGCATGGAAGCGGCAAATTATGAGGCGACCAATACCAGCGCCTTCAAACCGCGCGACAAGGAATTGCTGGCGAAAGTTCGCTACGAGAACGTGCAGCCGCCGGAGAACTTTCGCCGCGCGATCGTCGAATATCAGCGCAAGGAAGCGCCCGGCTCGATCGTGGTCGATTCCGACAACCACTACCTCTATTACGTCATGAACGACGGCAAGGCGATCCGCTACGGCATCACCGTCGGCGAAGAAGCCATGGCTTGGTCGGGTGTCGCCAAGATCGGCAGCATGGCCGAATGGCCAGCTTGGCATCCGACCCCGGGAGAGATCCAGCGCCTCGGCGTTCCCACTTTCGTGCCGCCGGGTCCTGACAATCCGATGGGTTCGCGCGCGATGTATCTTTATTCGGGCGGCAAGGACACGCTTTTCCGCATTCACGGCACCAACCAGCCGGAATATATCGGCCAGTCGATCTCCTCCGGTTGTATCCGGATGACGAATGAAGACGTGATCGATCTCTATAACCGCGCCAAGATGGGCACCATCGTCGTCGTGCTCGCGCCTCACCATGGCGAATTGCCGCTCGGTTCTTCGCAGGTCGCCTCGAGCGGCTTCGGATCGCTGCAGTAACCGGCTGACGTCAGCAGAGAGCTTAAAAAAAGCGCCGGTTTACCGGCGCTTTTTCGTTAGCTGATTCTCGGCAAGAGGGTTTTCGCGCCACGTGATCCGGGCTGAGTACCGGCTTCACCGCCCATCCGGTTTTGCAGCTTCTGGTTCGTCAGTCACCGCGCGCGGCGGGGCGTCCACCGGGCGCGGGGGCGGCAGCATCGGCGCAATCGCGGGCAGCGGATCCCAGACATTCCACTGACAAATCCGGTAGTCGTTGCGCCGCTCCATCAGATCGAGATGGATGTGGTCTTCGTGGTAGCCGTCCGAGCCCGGCCCCAGCACGGTCGAGAACCGCGCGCACACCGAATGCAGCACCGTCTCGCGTACGCCCCGAGGGACCGTCCGATCGGTCAGCGAGATGGTTCGGCCATCAGCGAATTTGAAGGAGCGGACATCGATCGCATTGGCGCGGCCGTGTTCGGAAAGTTGGGCGCCGGCGACGCGGTTTCGGCCACGGCACTCGAACGAATTGAAATTGTCGAGGTCGGTCATGACGCTGCCCAGGCTTTTGGCGAGCGGCGCGATGTCGGTCCGAACCCAGTCGGCGATCGCTGACGCCATCTTGCAGCGCAGGATCGCCGCCGGCTTGAGCGTAACTTGATGATGGTCGGACAACACCACGGCCTCCAGCCGCACCAGATCCTCACCGCCGCAGCCGCCGGGGCCATGGATATCGGGAATGCTCGGCGCCATCGCTACCGTCTCCGTCAAGGCGAGCCGGCAAGCCGAAGGCGGGGGCGCGATCGGGGCCGGTGGTCCGGCATTCTTCGCCTCCGGGACGGATGAGGACTCCACGTCCGCGGCCGGGGCGTCGGGCGGACGGGGCCTGGGCAACGGCACCTTTGCGGCGGCGGAATGTAATTCACCGCACCAGACCAACAGCAGCGCAGCCGCGGTAACCATGGCCATCCGGCCACCGGCTCCCCACCAAGAAGCCCATTTGCGGCAACCTTTCCCCGCGCTAGACTTCGCATTATTTTGCGCAAAAGAACCGCGGCAAGCGGTCTCACTCTGAGGAGGAACATCCGTATGCTTGGTTTGATGCAAGACTGGCCTTTGCTGTGCCACCGAATTCTCGAACACGCAGCATCCATTCACGGCTCGCAGGAAGTCGTCACGCGGTCGGTCGAAGGTCCTATTCATCGCACCAACTATGCTGAGATCCACAAGCGCGCGCTGAAAATCTCGCAGCGGCTGGATCGTGACGGCATCAAGCTCGGCGACCGTGTCGCCACCATTGCCTGGAACACCTGGCGCCATCTCGAGGCATGGTACGGCATCATGGGTATCGGCGCGATCTGCCATACCGTCAACCCGCGGCTATTTCCCGAGCAGATCGCCTGGATCATCAATCACGCCCAGGACCGCGTGGTGATGACCGACACTACCTTTGTCCCGATCCTGGAAAAAATCGCCGACAAGCTTCCCAGCGTCGAGCGCTATATCGTGTTCACCGACAAGGCTCATATGCCGCAGACCACGCTGAAAAACGCGGTCGCATATGAGGACTGGATCGCCGAAGCCGACGGCGATTTCCAGTGGAAGACGTTCGATGAGAATACGGCGGCGGCGATGTGCTACACATCCGGCACCACGGGCGATCCCAAGGGCGTGTTGTATTCGCACCGCTCCAACGTGCTGCACGCGCTGATGGCCAATACCGGCGATTCGCTCGGCGCCAATGCCAGCGATACCATGCTGCCGGTGGTTCCGCTATTCCACGCCAATAGCTGGGGCATCGCGTTTTCGGCACCATCGATGGGAACCAAGCTGGTGTTGCCCGGCGCCAAGCTCGACGGCGCCTCCGTCTTCGAACTGATGGAAACCGAAAAGGTCACTCACACAGCGGGCGTTCCCACGGTGTGGCTGATGCTGCTCAACCACATGGCCGCTAACAAGCTGAAGCTGCCGCATTTGCGCTTCGTGGTGTGCGGCGGCTCGGCGATGCCGCGCTCGATGATCAAGGCCTTCACCGACATGGGCGTGACGGCGCGGCACGCCTGGGGCATGACCGAGATGAGCCCTATCGGCACGCTGGCCGCGCTCAAGCCGCCCTTTGACGAACTTGAAGGCGAGGCCGAACTCGACATCCTCCAGACCCAGGGTTACCCGCCGTTCGGCGTGCAGATGAAGATCACCGACGATGCCGGC
>CAVVZW010000218.1:0-20579 GCA_963752265.1 uncultured Alphaproteobacteria bacterium | reverse complement strand
TCTGGCGCCTGGAGCGGCGCGCTGGTGTTGATCCGGCGCGGCCTTGCCACGTTCGGCTTCTCGATCGATGCCGCCGCACGAAAGCGACTGCCGCGCATCGTGACAGCGGCGCTTGCGATGGGGTGCCTGCTCTGGCTATCGGCGCCGTTGGCGCTCGCGTCTGCCGCCAATGCGTCGGCGCCTTTGCATGTGTTGCTTGTGGCCGCGCTGATCGCGGGCGGAATAGCGGTTTATGGCCTGTTTCTGGCCCTGCTCGGCGTGACCAGCTGGGTTGACGCGATCAAGGCGCTCCGCCAAACCGGGGCTTGAAAGCTTGCGCAGGCAAGACTTGCGTGGCAATGGACGACGCCAAGCGCGATATCGATACACAGGCCTTTCGGAAACTGACCATGGCGATTGTTGAACGGGTTTTTTCAGGCGTGCAGCCGACCGGTAATCTGCATCTCGGCAATTACCTTGGCGCGATCGTCAATTTCGTGAAACTGCAAGAGACGCATAATTGCCTCTATTGCGTCGTTGATCTGCACGCGATCACCCAAGGCATCGACGTCTGGGGCGGCCCGACGGAGCTGGCGCGCAACACCCGCGAGGTCACCGCGGCCTTCATCGCCTCCGGCATCGATCCGAAGAAACATATCGTGTTCAACCAGAGCCAGGTGACCGGCCACGCCGAGCTCGCCTGGATCTTCAATTGCGTCGCCCGCGTCGGCTGGCTCAACCGCATGACCCAGTTCAAGGAGAAGGCCGGCAAGGATCGCGAGAACGCTTCCGTCGGGCTTTATGACTACCCTGTGCTGATGGCAGCCGACATTCTTCTGTATCGCGCCACGCATGTTCCGGTCGGCGAGGATCAGAAGCAGCACCTTGAGCTCGCCCGCGACATTGCGCAGAAATTCAACAACGACTTCGGCGACTCGATCCGCGGCCACGGCGTCAATGACGGTTTGTTCTTTCCGCAGCCCGAACCCCTGATCACCGGGCCAGCGACCCGCGTGATGTCGTTGCGCGACGGCACCAAGAAGATGTCGAAGTCGGATGCGTCGGATAATTCGCGCATCAACCTCACCGACGATGCCGACACCATCGCGCAGAAGATCCGCAAGGCGAAAACCGACCCCGAGCCGTTGCCGTCGGAAGAAAAGGGCCTGGAGAGCCGGCCCGAGGCCGACAATCTCGTCGGGATTTATGCCGCGTTGGCTGGCCGCACCAAGGCCGACATCCTCAGCGAATTTGGCGGCGGACAGTTCTCCAGCTTCAAGAACTCGCTGGTCGAGCTTTGCGTTGCAAAACTGTCGCCGATTGCGTCCGAAATGAAGCGGCTGGTCGCAGACCCCGGCCATGTCGACAGCATCCTGGTTGACGGCGCCGACCGCGCGCGGGCCATCGCCGACGAAACCATGAAGCTGACACGAGACATCGTCGGCTTTGTGCGGAAGCATTAGTTCCGCAGTCGTCTGGAAAATGACGCGGCGCACTCCGAACGCTCCGCGTCGAAGCTACGAAAACAAATCCGCACTTTTAGCCAAACTACGCCGCCCTCCCCGCTTGTCGGGAATGGCCGCGCCATGGCACCATGTGACCCGCTTGTTGCAGCTTCGGAACATGCATGACCACCCAGCGACGCAGCTACGAGACGGGTCACAAGCCGAAGTGCCTGGTCATCGTTGACGACACCGCCGAGTGGGATCGCGCGGTTCATTATGCGAGCCGCTGGGCGATACGGGCCGGCGGCGGCGTGGTGATGCTCCGGATCGTCGAGATCGAAGACCAAAATCAGCAATGGCTGGGGGTCGCCGACATCATGCACGCCGAGGCCATGGAGGACGCGAACGCCGCGCTCGATCGGGCTGCCGGCCGCGCCAACGGCATCGCTGCGATCACACCCGAGCGGGTCATCCGCGAGGGCGACCCGACCGAGCAAGTGATCGACGTGATCGAAAAGGACGTCGATATCGCGATGCTGGTTCTGGCCGCCAATGCGGGCCCCGAAGGCCCGGGACCGCTCATCAGCGCGATGACGGCCGCCGTCGGCACCTTCCCGGTCCCGATCGTGATCGTTCCCGGCGACCTCAGCGACGCCGAAATCGACGCGCTTTCGTAAAAATCCGGCCCGTCGAAAGCCCTGTCAGGCCTCGATTTTCTCCCTTGACCGTGCTTTCCGCATCGCCATCTGATAGAGAGACCTCACACACCGGCCTTTAACCGGTGATGCCGGAGAAAACGATGTTTATTCAGACCGAAGCCACGCCCAATCCCGCCACCCTGAAGTTCATTCCGGGGCGCACCGTGCTGGACAACGGCACCATGGAATTTTCCAGCCGCGAAGCCGCCAGCCGTTCACCGCTCGCCGAAAGGCTGTTCGGCGTATCCGGCGTGACGAGCGTTTTTTACGGCTCGGACTTCGTCACCGTCACCAAGGACGACAGCGACTGGCAGCATCTCAAGCCGGCAATCCTCGGCGCCATCATGGAACACTATATGTCGGGCGCGCCCTTGCTCGCCGACGGCAGTGCTGGCAGCGATGAGGCCGCGGACGAAGCCGACGAATTCTTCAACGAGGCCGATGCCGAGACGGTCGATATGATCAAGGATCTGATCGAAACGCGGGTTCGTCCGGCGGTCGCCAATGACGGCGGCGACATCACCTTCCGCGGCTTCAAGGACGGCATCGTCTATCTCAACATGAAGGGATCGTGCGCGGGCTGCCCCTCGTCCACGGCGACCTTGCAGCACGGCATCCAGAACCTGTTGCGGCACTTCGTGCCCGAGGTGACCGAAGTACGGCCGATGTGAGAGGGCGAATGGCGAATAGCGAATGGCTGATAGCAAGCAGTCCTGAACGACAGGCAGGGACTGATTCTCCGGCTCTATTCGCTACCCACTACTCGCTGTTCGCTCCCCAATGCTGATCCTCGCCATCGACACGGCGCTTGATGCCTGCGCCGCCGCGGTGCTTGACACCGAGGCCGGCACATTGATCGCGCAGGAATCGCAGGCCATGAAACGCGGCCACGCCGAAGCACTGATGCCGCTGATCGGACGCGTGATATCCGCATCAGGAACGGCGTTCACAGGCCTTGGCCGTATTGCGGTCACCACCGGCCCCGGAAGCTTTACCGGGCTTCGGGTTGGTCTATCGGCCGCACGCGGTATCGCGCTCGCCGCCAACATTCCCGTGGTCGGCGTCACGACGCTGACAGCCTATGCCGCGCCGATTGTCAGCCGAAACGCCGAACATCCGGTGGTCTCCGCGATCGATGCGCGGCATGACCATGTCTATCTTCAGGTCGTCAGCGGCAATGGCAGTGCGCTTGTCAGGCCACGCGTCGCGCCGATGGCGGAAGCGCTCGACACCTGGCGTTTCGGCACGCCCTATCTGGTGGGAAATGCCGCAGGGCTGATCGCCGAGCGCTGGCCCGCCGACGTACCTCCGCCGTTCAAGGTCGATACGCAATCCGCGCCTGACATTTCCTGGGTCGGATGGCTTGGGGCCGCGGTCAGCCCGAATACGGCGCCGCCCCGCCCGTTTTATCTGCGAGCCCCCGATGCCAAGGCGCCCAGCAAGCCGCTCGCAGGGGCCGCTCCGCCCGCGGCCCTATGATCTGCTTCCCATGATTTCGTGGCTCACCGGATTATGGAGCGATGGACAGGCGGTGGTCGAAGCCGCCGGGCCCCGCGATACCGCGGCGCTTGCCCAGATCCACGGCGCATCCTTTCATCGGGGCTGGGGTGAAGACGAATTCGAGCGCATGTTGAGCGAGCGAAACACGCTGGTCCACCGCTTGAGACTGGGGCGGAAAATCATCGGTTTTTCGGTGTCGCGGATGGCGGCTGATGAGGCCGAGATCCTGTCCATCGCGGTAGCCGGAACCCACCGTGGCCGCGGGCTTTCCACCACCCTGCTCCTGACCCATCTGGGCCACCTCGCCGGCCGGGGCATCCGGACCGTCTTTCTGGAAGTGGAAGAAAATAACCAGCCGGCCCGCCGGCTCTATCAGCGGGCCGGATTTAGCGTGGTCGGACGTCGCGAGCGCTATTACCAGCAAGGCGGCGGCGAAGCCCTGAATGCGCTAATGATGCGGCGTGACTTGTCCTGACATTTGCGCGATGGCAGAACGTGTTATGATCGGCGCTAACGGCCTAAAGTACCCTGGTGACCTTCCGAGATGACCGCGCTCAAACCCAACCCAGCGCTCACCGCAACCGGCATCGAATCGCGCTGTGCCGCCACCGGCATGCGCATGACCGAGCAGCGCCGCGTCATCGCGCGCGTGCTGGCGGAAGCGGAGGATCATCCCGACGTCGAGGAGTTGTACCGCCGCTGTGTCGCGGTCGACGACAAGATCTCGATCTCGACGGTCTATCGCACGGTGAAGCTGTTCGAGGACGCCGGCATTATCGAGCGCCACGATTTTCGCGAGGGCCGCGCCCGTTACGAACAGATGCGCGACAGCCACCACGACCATCTGATCAACCTGCGCGACGGCAAGGTGATCGAATTCACCTCCGAGGAGATCGAGAAGTTGCAGGCCGAGATCGCCCGCAAACTCGGCTACAAGCTGGTCGACCACCGGCTGGAACTCTATTGCGTCCCGCTGGACGACGATAAATCCTGAGACGGCGGCAGCGACCCGTTTCAACGCAACATTTTCGGATTACATGAACCCGCCTCGCAAACTCCATATCAAGTCGTATGGCTGTCAGATGAACGTCTACGATGCCCAGCGCATGGCGGACACGCTGGGGCCGCACGGCTTTGTCGAGACCACAACCGTTGACGACGCCGATCTCGTCATCCTCAACACCTGCCACATCCGCGAGAAGGCTTCCGAGAAAGTCTACTCCGAACTCGGCCGGCTCAGGGTTGCCAAGGACGAAGCCGCGCGCCAGGGACGCCGGATGAACATCGCGGTCGCCGGCTGCGTCGCGCAGGCCGAAGGCAACGAAATCATCCGCCGGGCGCCGGTCGTTGACGTCGTGGTCGGGCCGCAGAGCTATCATCATTTGCCGGAGCTGCTTGCTCACGCAGAAAAGAACGGCCACGCGCTGGAGACTGAATTCCCGGCTGAGGACAAATTCGCATTCCTGCCGCCGCCGAAGCCGGACACGATTCGCGCGCGAGGCATCTCCTCGTTCGTGACCATCCAGGAAGGCTGCGACAAGTTCTGCACTTTTTGCGTCGTGCCATACACCCGCGGTGCCGAGATTTCGCGCCCCGTTGCCAAGATCGTCGACGATGTGAAGCGGCTCACTGAGCACGGCGTGCGCGAAATCACCCTGATCGGCCAGAACGTCAACGCCTACCACGGCGAGGGACCCGATGGGCGAACGTGGCCGCTTGGCACGCTGTTGCGGCACCTGGCCGAGATTCCCGGCATCGTCCGCCTGCGCTACTCGACAAGCCATCCCCGCGACATCGATGAGGCGCTGATCGAAGCGCATCGTGACGTGCCGGCGGTGATGCCGTTCGTGCATTTGCCCGTGCAATCCGGCTCGGACCGGATATTGGCGGCCATGAATCGCAAACATACCGCTGGAGACTATCGGCGCGCCATCGACCGATTTCGCGCCGTCCGCCAAGACGTTGCATTTTCATCAGATTTTATCGTCGGCTTCCCCGGCGAAACCGAAGAAGATTTTCTCGCCACCCTCGCTCTGGTCACACAAATCGGATACGCTGGCGCCTATTCGTTCAAGTATTCGCCGCGGCCCGGCACGCCGGCGGCAGAAATGCGGGAGATGGTGTCAGCGGAAGAGATGGACGAGCGATTGGCGCGGCTTCAGGAATTGATCGACAGCCAGCAATCGGCCTTCAACAAGGCCACGATTGGGACGACAGTCGATGTCTTGTTCGAGCGCGCGGCCCGAAATCCGGGCCAGATCGTCGGCCGTACCGCTTATCTTCAGCCGGCGCATGTGATGGCGCCGGAAACCATCATTGGACAGGTGTTGCCGGTCAGAATCGAAAGCCTCGAGCGTTACAGCCTGCTCGGCGAGCTTGCGGCCCCGTTGCCGACGCTGGCTTCCGCGCCAGGCACGCAGCCGGCCATCAATTCCTCTGAAACGAGAATGGGAGCCTGAACCCTTGCCCAAAAGCGCATCGGATTCACCTTCACTCGCTCCCACCCGCAGCCGCGACATGCAAGTTCCGCCCGAGACTCAATTCGTCATCGATTTCGATGACAACCGTGCCGCGTCCGCGCTGGTCGGACCTTACGGACAAAATCTTGCATTGATCGAGCGCCGGCTCGGCGTAGTCGTCGATTCACGCGGCAACCACATCACGGTCGGCGGATCGCGCGACGGCTGCGATGCCGCGCGTCGCGTCCTGGAGACGCTTTATACGCAGGCGAGCCAGGGACAGGATATCGCGCAAGGCGATGTCGAGGGTGCGATCCGCGCCGTGATCGCGCAAGGCTCGCTGTTCGAATTCGATCCCAAGGCCGCCAAGTCCTCGTTCGAGACGATCAACCTGCGCAAGCGCCCGGTGCGGGCGCGTACGGCCGCCCAGGACTCCTATATCCACGCGCTGAAACGCCACGAACTGGTGTTCGGCATCGGCCCGGCGGGCACTGGCAAGACCTGGCTTGCGGTCGCCCAGGCCGCGCAACTGTTCGAACGCAAGGAAGTCGATCGCATTATCCTGTCGCGCCCCGCGGTCGAAGCCGGCGAACGATTGGGCTTCCTGCCCGGCGACCTGCGTGAGAAGGTCGATCCTTACCTGAGACCGATTTACGATGCGCTCTACGACCTGATGGACTCGCGCATTGTCGAGCGCGCCCTGCAAACCGGCGAAATCGAAATCGCGCCGCTCGCCTTCATGCGCGGCCGCACGCTGACCAACGCCGCCATCATTCTCGACGAGGCGCAGAACACCACGTCCATGCAGATGAAGATGTTCCTGACACGGCTTGGCGAAAACAGCCGGATGATCATTACCGGCGATCCGTCCCAGGTCGACCTGCCGAACGGGCAGACCTCCGGGCTTGCCGAAGCCGCCAGGTTGCTCGATGGGGTGACGGGCATTGCCCAGGTTCATTTCACGGCCGAAGACGTGATCCGTCATGAGCTGGTGGCGCGGATCGTGGCGGCCTATGAAGGAAAGCCGCAACGGCCGGCGGCCGGCAAGACGTGACGAACACGCCGGCCAAAACCACCGTCGCATATAGAACTCTGAACTGATGGCATCGTCTGCGCTTCCGATCACCGAGATTCTTGTCGTCGCCGACTGCTGGCAGGTCGAGCCGGAAGCGGAGGCCTTGATCGACCGCGCGATTACGGCCGCGGCCGAATTTGTCGAAGCCGACGTCGGCGAGAGCGAACTCGCCGTCATGCTGACCGACGACGCCGGTATCCAAACGCTAAATCGAAACTGGCGCGGCATCGACAAGCCGACCAACGTGCTGTCTTTTCCGGCCTTGCAGCCGAGCGGCCCCCGCGAGGCAGACGACGCGCCACGGATGCTCGGCGATATCGCCATTGCCTATGAAACGACGCGCCGGGAAGCGGACGAAGAGCAGAAGCCGTTCGAGCATCATCTCAGCCATCTTGCGGTTCATGGTTTCCTGCACCTGATCGGCCACGATCATGAAAAGGATCAGGAAGCCGAGACCATGGAGGCGCTCGAGCGGGAGATCCTGTCCCAACTCGGTATTCCCGACCCCTATGCGGAGCGGGATTAACATGCCGGACTCCGACCCGACCCACGACAATCCGCGCAACACGCGCAACCTGCCTGCCGTCGTGCAGGAGGGCGAGGTCATGCGCTCCACCGCGGACAATTGGCTGATAAGGGCGATCCGCTCGTTGTTCGGCTGGAAGCCGGGATCGGTCCGCGACGACCTGCAAGTCGTGCTCGACACCTCGACGCCCGATGACGTCGGCTTTTCCGCCGTCGAGCGCACCATGCTGCGCAATATCCTTTCGCTGCACGAACGGCGGATCGCGGATGTCATGATCCACCGCGCCGATATCGTCGCGGTCAAGCGCGACATCCCGCTCAGCGAACTGATGAGCCTGTTCGAAAGCGCCGCGCATTCGCGGCTCGTCGTTTACAACGAAACCCTCGACGACCCCGAAGGCATCGTCCACATCCGCGATCTGCTCGCGTTCATGACGGCGCGCGCCTCCAAGTCGAAGAGCAAGGCCAGGACAAAAAAAACCTCGCCTGAAAAAGCGCCGCCTGCCGGCCTTGATCTGCGCGCGATCGATCTGGCGCTGCCGTTGTCGGAGGCCAACATCATCCGCAAACTGCTGTTCGTGCCGCCCTCGATGCGGGCGATCGATCTGCTGGCTCAGATGCAGGCCTCGCGTATCCATCTGGCGCTGGTCGTCGACGAATATGGCGGCACCGACGGGTTGGTTTCGATCGAAGACATTGTCGAGCAGATCGTCGGCGAGATCGACGACGAGCACGACAGCGACGAACCGCCGTCGATCGTCCGGCAAGCGGATAATTCCTTCATTGCGGACGCGCGCGCCAGCCTCGACGATGTCCGCTCCGTGATCGGAGAAGAGTTCGTGACCGGCGAAGCTGGCGAGGAAGTCGAAACGCTGGGCGGTTTTCTCGTCACCCATGTCGGCCGCCTTCCGGTGCGCGGCGAGGTCATTTCCGGACCCGGCACTTTCGAAATCGAGGTGCTCGATGCCGACCCGCGGCGGGTCAAGCGCCTGCGGATCTCGACGCGGAAGGAGCGCGCGGCCCCGCGCACCCAGCGCGAAAGCCGACGTCGCGAGACCACACCCGACACCACCCAACCCGGTGACCCCGCCAATCCGCCCGGCGATGGAGCTGCGTCGTCGTGACGATTTCCAGCAGACTTCGCGGCGTCGGTCTTGCGATCATCCTGGCATGGGGATGGAAACGCGCCGCGATTGCGCTCACAGCAGGCGCGCTTTCCGCGCTTGCGATGGCGCCGTTCAACGCCTGGCCTGTTCTGTTTCTGACCTTCCCGGTCGCGGTCTGGCAAATCGACGGCGCGGGTGCCGGACGGTGGCGCGGCGTGCCGGCCGCCGCGATGACCGGCTGGTGGTTTGGGCTGGGTTATTTCGTGCCGGGGCTTTACTGGATCGGCTACGCCTTTCTGGTCGATGCGTCGACCTTCGCCTGGTTGTTGCCGTTCGCCATCCTGGGATTGCCGGCCTATCTCGCGCTGTTCACGGCGCTCGGCTTTGCCCTCGCGCGCCTGTTCTGGACAAGGGATGCGTCGCGCGTGATCGCGCTTGCGGCCAGCCTCACGATGAGCGAATGGCTGCGCGGCCATGCGCTCACGGGCTTTCCCTGGAATACGCTCGGCTATGCCCTGACCGAGCCGCTGGCGCTCGCGCAAACCGCCTCGCTGATCGGCCTGTGGGGCCTCACATTTCTGGCTGTCGCGATTTTCGCAAGCCCCGCCGTCCTGATCGACGGCACATCCCGCGGACGAAAGCCCTGGATCGCGCCAGCTTTGGCATTTGCCGTGCTGTTCGCCATGGCGGTGTTTGGTGCTGTACGCCTGAGCCAACAGCCGACAGTGATGCTTGCCGGTCCCAAACTGCGGATCATGCAGCCCAACCTGCAGCAGGATGCGAGATTCAACTATTCCGCCAAAGCGGAGGTGATGAAGAAGTATCTGACGCTGTCCGATCGCGCATCCGGACCGCAATCGACCGGCGTACGCGACGTCAACATCCTGATCTGGCCAGAATCGGCATTCCCGTTTTTCCTGACCCGTGAAGCCGATGTGATGGCAGAGATCGCCGATCTGTTGCCCAAGGGGGCCGTCTTGATCACCGGCTCGGTGCGTGCACCCGACGTGCCGCCCGGCACGCGCATCACGCGCGCCTACAACTCGATTTATGTCATCGACCATGATGGCAACGTGCTGTCGGTCTACGACAAGTTGCATCTGGTGCCCTTTGGCGAATTTCTCCCCCTCCAGGACTGGATGGAAAAAATCGGCTTTGAGCAATTGACGAAGGTTCAGGGCGGATTCATTCCGGGGACACGTCGCCGCAGCATGGACGTGCCCAACGCGCCCCGAATGCTACCTCTGATCTGCTATGAGGCTGTGTTTCCCGGTGATGTTGTCGAACGCAACGACCGTCCGGGCTGGATCGTCAACCTCACCAATGACGGCTGGTTTGGAATTTCCACCGGCCCCTATCAGCATCTTCAACAGGCTCGGCTGCGCGCCATCGAGCAGGGCCTGCCGCTGGTTCGTGCTGCAAATACAGGGATCTCCGCCGTAATCGATCCGTTGGGGCGCGTCGTCGCGCGGCTCGGACTCGGCCAGGAAGGGGTGCTGGATTCGGGCCTGCCCGCCGCGATCCCGCCGACGCCTTACGCACGCGCGGGCAACATTCCGGCCCTGATCGTCCTTGCGGCCGCATGGCTGTTCGTGATCCGGCGGCGCACCGCAAAATAAGGCGGCTACGTGGTTTCACCCATGGCTTCTTGCCCGCGCGCTATTTGACGACATCACCGCCTCAGGCATACTCCCGGTTGGAGTGGCGGATTCAGAAGTCCGCATTGTTCGTAACGCAAGTTCGTCAGGCGGAATTCCGATCAAAGCCAAACGAGTTGTCCGAATTTGCATCCCGCTCCACCAGATCGATAAGTTTGCTAGTGTTCTTTCGATGACGAAGTTCGCAACTGGGCCCGGCGAAATGCGACGAACTTCGAAATCGGAACACTCCCTGCCATAATCCTGAGGAGCGTTGGCGATGTCGACCAAAGCGCCCAATCCTGTTGACAAATACGTCGGCAGCCGTGTGCGCATGCGCCGCATCATGCTCGGCATGAGCCAGGAAAAGCTCGGCGAGGCGCTCGGCCTGACCTTCCAGCAGGTTCAAAAATACGAGAAGGGGACCAATCGCGTCGGCGCCAGCCGCATCCAGCAGATCGCCGAAATACTTCAGATTCCGGTATCGTTCTTGTTTGAGGGCGGCCCAAGCGGCACGGTAAACGCCGATGGCACGATCGAAGGCCCGTCTCCATCCTATGTCTCCGATTTTCTTGCGACGACAGAGGGCCTGGCCTTGACCCGCGCCTTCACGCGCATCAGCGACGCCAAGCTTCGGCGCAGCATCGTCGAGTTGGTCGAACAGATCGCCACGCACGAGAGTGCGGACAAACGCTGAATTAAGCCATCGAAGGGATCGCTTTCGCGAGTTCACCGTTGCCGGCGTGAACAATAATGCTATTGAACCAGCCGTCTATCGAACCGGCCTTTGCTTTCCACGCTTGCGCGGGAGCAAGCGGAGTTCAAATCAAACAAGGCAGCAACATGCCGACGGCGTCTACCCGCCCCTTCGATACCGATGTGATCCTCGACGGCATCCGCCGCTGGGTCGAAATCGAGACGCCGACCGACGCGCCCGATCGGGTCAACGAGCTCGCGACGCTCGTCGCCGACGGCTATCGCGGCTTGCCCGCGACCGTGGAGCGCATCGCCGGGCATTCCGGATGCGGCGATCACATCGTCGCACGATCGTCGTGGGGCGACGGGCAGCCTGGAATTCTCGTACTGAGTCATCTCGATACGGTGCATCCGCTTGGATTTATCGAGCGCCTGCCGTTTCACGTCAAAGGTGATAGCGCCTTCGGTCCCGGCATCTACGACATGAAGGGCGGCGCTTATCTCGCCTTCCATGCGTTCCGCGAACTCTGCGAGAACTCTGAACCTTCGCCGCTCGGCATTACGCATCTTTACGTCTCTGACGAAGAGATCGGCAGTCCGACTTCGCGCGCGCTGATCGAGGCCGAGGGACGAAAGGCGAAATATGTTCTGGTCACGGAGCCGGCGCGTGACGGCGGCAAGATCGTCACCAGCCGCAAGGGCGTCGCGCGTTTCGAAGTATTCATCAAAGGCGTGCCGTCTCATGCAGGAACGCGCCCCGAAGACGGCCGCAGCGCAATTCGCGAACTCGGCAACGTCATTGAGACGCTGGAGGCGATGAACGATCTTGCGCGCGGCGTGACGGTGAATGTCGGCGTCGTCCGGGGCGGCACCAAGCCGAACGTGATTGCCGAAGAGGCCTATGCCGAAGTCGATATGCGCGTTCCCACATTGGCGGATGCCGAAGAACTGGTACCGAAAATACTGGGTCTGACGTCCAGGACCGAGGGCGTCAGCGTCAAGGTGACGGGCGAATTGAATCGTCCACCGTATGAGAAGAGCAACGCCGGCACAGCGCTGTTCGAGCATGCCAAAACACTCGCCGCCGAAATTGGCTTTGAGCTTCGCGACAGCTATAGCGGCGGCGGCTCCGACGGCAATTTCACCGCGCCCTTTACCGCGACCCTCGACGGCCTCGGGGTCGACGGTGAGGGCGCGCATACCCATTACGAGCAGATGTATGTTTCGTCGATCGAGCCGCGAACGAGATTATTGCATCGACTTTACCAGACGCTGCGATGAACGAGCGAAACGACGATCATGAAGGCCGGCAAACGCCGTCGGGCGATGGAACCGCCCAGGCGCAGCGCGCCTTCTTCGGCCGCCGCAAGGGCCACAAGCTTCGCACCCATCAGGCCGACCTGATCGCGCATTTGCTGCCGCGGCTGGCGCTCGACATCGCGACTCCGCCAGACCCGAAGCTGGCCGGGCTGTTCGATATCCCCGTCGACAACGTCAGACTGGAAATCGGCTTTGGCGGCGGCGAGCATCTGATTGCAGAGGCGCGCGCCTTTCCAAACACCGGCTTCATCGGCTGCGAGCCCTATG
This sequence comes from uncultured Alphaproteobacteria bacterium, assembly GCA_963752265.1. Taxonomy (GTDB): domain Bacteria; phylum Pseudomonadota; class Alphaproteobacteria; order Rhizobiales; family Xanthobacteraceae; genus Bradyrhizobium. The sequence continues at coordinate 7,872 of CAVVZW010000218.1, read as the reverse complement.
TCAACGGCATGGCGAAAATCCTCACGCTGATTGAGGCCAACAATGTCAGCAATATCCGGCTGTTTGCCGGCGATGCCGCTGAATTGCTGGCGTGGGCGCCGGCGCGGGCGCTGGTCAGGATCGATTTGATTCATCCCGATCCCTGGCCGAAACGGCGGCACTGGAAGCGGCGCTTCGTGCAGGACACGACGATTGACGCCATGGCGCGCGCGTTAGCGCGCGGCGGTGAATTTCGCTTTGTCAGTGACATCGACGACTATTGCGCATGGACACTTTCTCATTTTATGCGTGCGCCCGATTTTCTCTGGACCGCGGAACGTGCCGCAGACTGGCGCGAGCCGTGGCCGGACTACACAATGACGCGGTATGGCCGCAAGGCCGAGCGCGAAGGCCGCAAAGCGGCGTATTTGCGGTTTCGGCGCGTGTGACAGGATGATGCCACGAATTCGTCATGCGCGGGCTCGTCGCGGCCATGATGAGGGCGCCGTGTCACGCGGTTTCGCGCGCACTCCAGAAGCTGACGACCCGCTCTGCGGTCGAGGGTGACAGCCGCATATAGTTCGACCGCACACTCTCGATATCGGCCGAAGCGGGAATTCGCGCGGGTCCAAGCCGAAGAAGAACCAGCGAGCGCACCGTCGGCCATTCGAGTCCAATTGCTTTCGCAACGATCAGGATGGGGTCATGGCGGTCGCCGGACATCAAACGATCCATGGCGGCGATCGGCACGCCCGACATTGCCGACAAAGCTGCGACCGTTTCGGAGTATCGGAAGGACTTTGCAAAGCTGAGCAACGCCGCTTCGTCCAGATCGCCCGCCCGATACAGCGCAAGGATCGTGCGCTGCGCCGGGGCGAAGTCCCGCTGCTTGTCGGGCTGCGCCGGCCTGGCTGACATCTCGCTCATGGCCTTTGCGACCGCGGCCTGCCTCGCGGGGTCCGCCATGTCGAACAACCGGCGGCGCACCACGTCAACCGACCCCGTCAACAGCTCCTTCAACAGCCGATCCGGCAGATCGTTACGCTGTCCGACGGTGAGCGTCAGCACGCCGTCCTTGGCGGCGCGTTTAACCAGCGCCGAATAGCCCACCGTCGAAAACGTCGCGCCCTTGTTGCCAGCCGCGCGCCGGATCACATCGCGTTCGCCACGTTGAACCATTACATCGGTCAGGCCGGTAGAGAGTTTCGGGCGCTCTGTCATCGCGAGCAGATGATCCTGGCCTTTCATGCGCGCGATCTCGACCAGTGCCTGTTCATCCAGCACAGGCGAACGGCGCAGCACCGGACCGGCGATTGATATGTTGTCTTCGCGCGCGAGGCGCCCGATCAGCATCGGCGGCGCGTTGGCGATCGCGGATATGCGTTCGGCGATATCGGCACGGGCCGCGACTTCGGCTTGCGGAACGATGCCGGTCAAGATGTGGTCGAACAACTCGACATGGCGGGTTTGGAAACCGGCCGCCCCCTGCACGAACAGGTCGGCGATGCCGCGGCTGAGCTCCGCGACGCGCTTGGGGTCGCCGCGCCTGACGAATTCATCGAGGCTGGTGCCCACTTTCCGAAGTTCGTGTTCCACCTCAGCACCCATTGTTCACGAACTTCGGAAAGCTATGGGCACTGGCGACGGTCATGGAACACACTTAGCCGGCCAAGCGCGGGCTGCCCGACCATTTAATGTTTGGATGGTGAAGGAAGGGTTAGGCCGGGCACGCTCCCAAACCCCGCAAAATTAGCTGCTTGCGGTGTGGCGGGCCTTGCCGGACCAACCGAAAACCGCTATATCGCCGTCAACTTATAGTTCTCATACGATCAGTATTGAGAGTGGGCCCGCTCCGGACCCGCTCTTTTTTATTACCTGAAGGGATGTGGGCCGGATGAGACCCTGGAACCCGACAGGAACACGCACCGAAGACCGAAAAGCAACCCGTCCCGAAGGCCAATTTGACCCTGGATATGACCGATCCAACGCCTGGTTCCCTTGAAACCGACCTGCTCGCCGAGCCCCGCCTCGTCGTCGAGCCGGGCGCTGCGGCGCGTGTGTCGGCCGTGGCCGCGCCGGTACTGCAAGGCATGGGCTATCGGCTGGTCCGGATCAAGATTTCAGGCGAGGCCGGCTGCACCGTCCAGATCATGGCGGAGCGCCCCGACGGATCGATGCAGATCGAGGATTGCGAGGCGATCTCGCGGGCGCTCTCCCCGGTACTTGATATTGCCGACCCGGTCGACCGCGCCTACCGGCTGGAGATTTCCTCACCGGGAATCGACCGGCCGCTGGTGCGCCGCTCGGACTTTGAGCGCTTTACCGGCCACCTCGTGAAAATCGAGATGGCCGTTGCCCATGAAGGGCGCAAACGATTCCGTGGTGCGCTCGGTGGTGTCGAGGGTGACGCGGTGCGGCTGCATCGCGACGACGTCAAGTCCGGCGAAGATCGGGACATATCGCTGACGATGGAAGACATCGCAGACGCCCGGCTTGTCCTCACCGACGAATTGATCGCGGAATTGATGCGGCGCGGCAAGAAAGCCGAACGCGAATTGAAGCGCAGCCTCGGCCTGGAGCCGCCACCGGCGCCACATGCTGAAAGTAGTAAGCCGAAGCCGGCAAAGAAGCCGGCTCCGAACAACACCAAGCAACACCGCCTCGCCGCGACCAGGGCGCGCCAAGAGGATTTGAATCCCGATTTCGATCCCGATAGAGGAGACTAGCCATGGCCGTCAGCGCCAATAAGCTCGAATTGCTGCAAATCGCGGACGCAGTTGCGCGCGAAAAGTCGATCGACCGGGGCATCGTCATCTCGGCGATGGAAGACGCGATCGCCAAGGCAGCGCGCGCCCGGTATGGCAGCGAGACCGACGTTCACGCCGAGATCGACGCCAAAAAAGGTGAGCTGCGACTGTCCCGCCACATGCTGGTGGTCGAACAGGTCGAAAACTCCTCCAACCAGATTTCGCTGGAGGATGCCCGCCGCGCCAACCCCGGCGCACAGATCGGCGACACCATCTCCGACACGCTGCCGCCTTTGGAGTACGGCCGCATCGCGGCGCAATCGGCCAAGCAGGTAATCGTGCAAAAGGTGCGCGAGGCCGAGCGCGACCGGCAATATCAGGAATTCAAGGACCGCATCGGCGATATCGTCAACGGCATCGTCAAGCGCGTCGAATATGGCAGCGTCATCGTCGACCTCGGACGCGGCGAAGCGATCGTGCGGCGGGATGAGATGCTGCCGCGCGAAGTGTTCCGCAACGGCGACCGCGTCCGCGCCTATATCTTCGACGTCCGCCGTGAAACCCGTGGGCCCCAGATTTTCCTCTCCCGCACCCACCCGCAATTCATGGCGAAGCTATTCGCGCAGGAAGTGCCGGAAATCTACGACGGCATCGTCGAGATCAAGGCGGTGGCCCGTGATCCCGGCTCGCGCGCGAAAATCGGCGTGATTTCCCGCGATTCCTCGGTCGATCCGGTCGGCGCCTGCGTCGGCATGCGCGGCTCGCGCGTGCAGGCCGTGGTCAACGAATTGCAGGGCGAGAAAATCGACATTATTCCCTGGTCGCCCGACATCGCAACCTTTGTTGTCAACGCGCTCGCTCCGGCCGAAGTCTCCAAGGTCGTGATCGACGAAGACCGTGAACGCATTGAAGTCGTGGTGCCCGATACCAACAACCAGCTGTCGCTGGCGATCGGCCGGCGCGGCCAGAACGTGCGACTTGCCTCGCAACTGACCGGCTGGGACATCGATATTCTCACCGAACAGGAAGAATTGGAGCGCCGTCAGGCCGACTTCGAAAATTCCACGCGCGTGTTCATGGAAGCGCTCAACGTTGACGAGGTGGTCGGCCAGTTGCTCGCCTCGGAAGGCTTCACCTCGGTGGAGGAACTGGCCATGGTCGATGTCCGGGAACTGGCCGGCATCGAAGGCTTTGACGACGAGACGGCGACCGAGTTGCAGAACCGCGCCAAGGAATATCTGGATCAGCTCGAAACCGAGCTCGAAGACAAACGAAAGGAACTCGGCGTGGATGACGCTCTGAAGACGGTGCCGGGGGTAACCTCGAAGATGCTGGTGAAGTTCGGCGAGAACGAGATCAAGACCATTGAAGACCTGGCCGGGTGCGCCACCGACGACCTCGTCGGCTGGACCGAACGCAAGGAAGGCGGCGAGCCGACCAAGCATGCCGGGATTCTCGATGGTAACGACATCTCGCGCGACGATGCCGAAGCCATGATCATGCAGGCACGCGTGCTCGCCGGCTGGATCACGCAGGCCGACCTCGACAAGAAGACCGAGGAAGCCGCGAGTCCCGAAGATCAACCCGCCTGACGACCGGAGCCATGTCGCCCGCATGCTCGCCGTTGCCGACCCCGAACCCGACCATGGACCGCGGACCGACAGGTCCGCGACCATGCGGATGTGCGCGGTCAGCCGGGACGTGCGGCCGATCGAGGAACTGATCCGCTTTGTGGTCGCCCCATCCGGCGAGGTCATTCCGGACCTCAAGCGCAAGCTGCCCGGCCGGGGCTTGTGGATTTCCGCATCCCGTTCCGCGGTTGCGGAAGCGGTGCGGCGTCACCATTTCAGCAAGGGCTTCAAGCGCGACGTCCGTGCGGCGGCGACGCTTGCCGCGGATACCGAGGCCTTGCTGGGGCGGTTTGTCCTCGAGGCGCTTGGCGTGGCCGCCAAAGCGGGACAGGTCCTCACCGGTTTCACCAAGGTTGCCGATGCCCTCCAACGGCAGGTCCAGGGCCCGGCCGGCGCCCCGGTCCGGGCGTTGATCCACGCCAGTGACGGGGCCGCCGACGGAATCCGCAAATTGGACGCCCTGGTCGGGCAAAATCGCCGGAGCGACGGTAAATCGGCCGAAATCGCCATAGTTAATATGCTGACCTCCGAGCAATTGGATTTGGCACTTGGGCGGTCAAATGTGATACATGCTGCCGTGCTCGCGGGCCCGGCGAGCGACACGTTTCTGTCACGCAGCCATATGCTGGTCCAATACCGGATGGCGGACGACGACGGAACCGCGGCCAAGAGCTTGAACAAGAACACTTGAACAAGAACTTGGACAAGAATTTGCCGATACAGACCCGTGCGAACGCGCACGACTAGACAGGATTAGGACTGCTTAATGGTTGATACGAAAACGCCTGGCGACAAGACGCTCAGTGTGCCGACCAAGACCCTGTCGCTCAAGCCGCGGGTCGAGACCGGAACCGTGCGCCAGAGCTTCAGCCACGGCCGGACCAAGCAGGTCGTGGTGGAAAAGCGCGGCAAGCGCCGCGTCGGCGGCGATGGTCCCGCCGAGACCCATGCGCCCGAACCGGTGGTGGCCAAGCCCGCCGCCAAGCCGGCGACTCCGCCGCCGGCAGCGCGTCCAGCGCCTGCGCCCTCGCGCAACAATTCCGGCGTCGTCTTGCGCACCCTCACCGAAGACGAGCGCTCGGCGCGCGCCAGCGCGCTCGCCGATTCCAAGCTGCGCGACGTCGAAGAGCGGCGCATCGCCGAAGAGGAAGCCAAGCGCCGATCGAGCAAGGAAGGTATCGAGCAGGCCGAACGCGAAGCGGCCGAAGCCCGCCGCAAGGCCGAGGAAGAGCGTCACCGTCAGGACGAGGAAGCCAAGCGCAAGGCCGAACTCGAAGCCAAGAAGCGTTTTGGCGAGACCGAGGTCCGCACTCCCGCCGCCGCCGCAGCGCCCGCCGCCCGTCCCGCCGTGCCGGTCGCACGCGCCCCTGGCATCGCAGCCGACATCTCGGATGAAGATGAAGGCCCGCGCCCGATGCGCCGCGGCCCCGGCGGCGCCATGCGTCCCGTGGTAGCTCCCAAACCGACCGCGAAGCCGGCGCCGCAGAAACAGCGCGGCCGCCTGACGCTGGTCACCGCGCTCAATGCCGATGACGTCCGCGAGCGCTCGATCGCCTCGTTCCGTCGCCGTACCCAGCGCCTCAAGGGCCACCAGGCCAACGAGCCAAAGGAAAAGCTGATCCGCGAAGTGGTGATTCCGGAAGCCATCAACATCCAGGAACTCGCCAACCGCATGTCGGAACGCGCCGTCGACGTCATCCGTCTGCTGATGAAGCAGGGCGCGATGCACAAGATCACGGACGTGATCGACGCCGACACCGCGCAACTGATCGCCGAGGAATTGGGCCACTCCGTCAAGCGCGTGGCGGCTTCCGACGTCGAAGAAGGCCTGTTCGACGTTGTCGACAATTCGAGCGACACCGAACCGCGCTCGCCGGTGGTGACCGTGATGGGTCACGTCGACCACGGCAAGACCTCGCTGCTCGATGCGCTTCGGCACGCCAATGTGGTTTCCGGCGAAGCCGGCGGCATCACCCAGCATATCGGCGCCTATCAGGTGACTTCGCCGGAAAGCGGCAAGAAGATCACCTTCATCGATACGCCCGGCCACGCCGCGTTCACCGCGATGCGCGCCCGCGGCGCCAAGGTCACCGACATCGTGGTGCTGGTGGTTGCCGCCGATGACGGCGTGATGCCGCAGACGGTGGAAGCGATCAACCACGCCAAGGCGGCGAAGGTGCCGATGATCGTCGCCATCAACAAGATCGACAAGTCCGACGCCAAGCCCGAGCGCGTGCGCACCGAACTGCTGCAACACGAGGTTCAGGTCGAATTGCTCGGCGGCGATGTCGTCGATGTCGAGGTGTCCGCCAAGAACAAGACCAATCTCGACAGGTTGCTCGAGATGATCGCGTTGCAGGCCGAAATCCTCGACCTCAAGACCAATTCGACGCGTCCTGCCGAAGGCACCGTGATCGAGGCCAAGCTCGATCGCGGCCGCGGCCCGGTCGCCACCGTGCTGGTCCAGCGCGGCACTTTGAAGGTCGGCGACATCGTCGTGGCCGGCGCCGAAATGGGCCGCGTGCGCGCGTTGATTTCGGATCAGGGCGATACCGTCGAGGAAGCCGGCCCATCGGTGCCGGTCGAAGTGCTCGGCTTCAACGGCCCGCCGGAAGCCGGCGACCGCCTCGCTGTCGTCGAGAACGAAGCCCGTGCGCGTCAGATCACGAGCTATCGCGCGCACCAGAAGCGCGAGAATGCCGCAGCCTCGATTTCCGGCATGCGCGGTTCGCTCGAACAGATGATGTCGCAACTCAAGACCTCGGGCCGCAAGGAGTTCCCGCTGGTCATCAAGGCCGACGTGCAGGGATCGCTGGAAGCCATCCTCGGCTCGCTCGAAAAGCTTGGCACCGACGAGGTTGCCGCCCGCATCCTGCATGCCGGCGTCGGCGGTATTTCGGAATCCGACGTCACACTGGCGGAAGGCTTCAACGCCGCGATCATCGGTTTCTCCGTCCGCGCCAACAAGGAAGCGGCGGCGGCGGCCAAGCGCAACGGCATCGAGATCCGCTATTACAACATCATCTATGATCTCGTGGACGACGTGAAGAAGGCCATGAGCGGCCTGCTCGCGCCGACCTTGCGCGAAACCATGCTCGGCAATGCGCAGATCCTCGAAGTGTTCAACATTTCCAAGGTCGGCAAGGTCGCCGGCTGCCGCGTCACCGACGGCACCGTGGAACGCGGCGCCAATGTCCGCCTGATCCGCGACAACGTCGTCGTGCACGAAGGCAAGCTCTCGACCCTGAAGCGCTTCAAGGACGAAGTGAAGGAAGTGCAGTCCGGCCAGGAATGCGGCATGGCGTTCGAGAATTACGGCGACATGCGGGTCGGCGATGTCATCGAGTGCTATCGCGTCGAAACAATCCAGCGCAGCCTGTAAGTCCAAGTCTTACTCGTCGCGCTCGTTTCGTCATCGCCGGACTTGATCCGGCGATCCATCCGCCGAAGGCGGATTCTAAAAAAGAATTGATGGATGCCCGGGTCGAGCCCGGGCATGACAAGGTGAATTTCAA
>CAVVZW010000217.1:0-24903 GCA_963752265.1 uncultured Alphaproteobacteria bacterium | reverse complement strand
GGGAAGGCGACGCAAGGTAACGACCCGCGAGCCAGGAGACCTGCCGTCGATCGTGGTCACACGCGGAGATGCCGGTCGGGGAGTACAGGCATTAGCTTCACCAACTTGCGAAAGCAGGGGGTGAGACTTCGTTCGCTGTGACGTGCCACTGACGTCATACCGAGGTCGAACCATGTCCTGCACGTTCCAGCGCGGCGCCAAGCGCCGCGGATTTTTCGCGTCAACTATTCTGTCGATCCCTCTTCTCTTCCTCATTTCTGCCGCGCACGCCCAACAATCGGCTTCGCCCGATCTGTTGCCGCCGGTCGAGATCAACCCACCCAAAAAGCCGGATATCGCCAAGCCGCAGGCAGATCAGAAGCCAAAATCGCGGCAGGCCGCAGCCAAGTCGAACCAACAGAAGCCACCGGAAAAACCGGCCACGCCGCAGCAGGACATTCAGAACAGCGCAGCCACCGTGGTCAGCCCGACGGGGATCGTGACGCCGACCAATCAGGTCGCAAGCGCGGTCACGGTCGTCACCGCCCAGGACATCGCAACCCGGCAATATCGGACCATGCCCGATGTCCTGAACACCGTGCCGGGTTTGAATGTGGTTCAGACCGGCGGCCCCGGTGGACAGACATCGGCTTTTCTGCGCGGCACCGATTTAAACCACGTGAAAGTGCTGGTCGATGGCATCGACGTCAGCGATCCCTCGACACCGAACGATGCTTTCGACTTTGCGCATTTCCTCACCTACGACGTCCAGCAAGTGGAAGTGCTGCGTGGCCCGCAAAGCGGCCTTTACGGCTCGGACGCGATCGGCGGCGTCATTTCGATCATTACCCAGAAGGGCGATGGGCCTGCGCGCTGGACCGCCTCGAACGAAGGCGGATCTTTCGGCACAGTTAATGAACACATCGGCGTCAGCGGGTCGCAGGACAATTTCAACTACGCGTTCAGCGTTGCACACTACCAGGCCACCGACGTCCCCGTGACCCCGTTGCAAATTCTGCCGCCCGGGCAACAGGCAAACCCGAACAATTACGACAACATGACCTACTCGGCCAAAACCGGCGTCAATCTCAACGAATACCTCACCTGGAATTCGGTGCTGCGCTACAGCGAATCGACGCTGCTCTTCACCGGCGACGGCAACGTCAATCCCGGCTTCCCGGATCCGCAACAGAGCCGGCAAACCGTGCACCAGTTCTTCGGGCGCGAAGAAGCGGTTTGGTCGGTATTCGATGGCCGCATCAAGAACTATTTCGGCGTCAACTATACGAGCAACTGGACCTCGGATATTTCGCCGGGCGAGCAGACTTCGGATGTGACCCTCGGCGCTCGCGTCAAATATGATTGGCGTTCGGTTGCCGAGATTGCGCCTGGCAACAATTTCATTGTCGGGCTGGAACAGCAGACCGATAGCATAGGTACCACCGGTTTCACGGCCGAGAACGGCAACAAGGCCGGTTATCTGGAGCTCCAGGCCTCCTACGCCAAGCACCTCTTCCTGACCGCCAATATCCGCGAGGACGATAACGATTCATTCGGCGATCACATGACCTACCGGATCGCGCCGGCGATGATCCTGCCGTTCACCGATACCACGATCAAGGCGAGCTACGGCACCGGCTTCAAAGCGCCGACGCTCAGCGAGCTGTTCCAGAGTTTTCCCGCATTCAACTTCTTCGCAAACCCGAATCTAAAGCCAGAACAAAGCGTCGGCGCCGACATCGGCTTCGAACAACCCTTGTTCAACGATCGCATCCGGTTCGGATCAACCTATTTCAAAAATAACATTACAGACCTGATCAACGCCAACAGCACGTTCACGACGAACATCAATATCGACAACGCGACCACCGAAGGCACCGAGAGTTTCATTACGGTCAGCATTATCGATCGTGTGAAAGTGCGAGCAGATTACACCGTCACCCGCGCGGTCGATGCGGCTACCGGCTTGCAGCTTGAACGGCGGCCGAAAGACAAGTTCGGCATCACGGCGACCTACAATCCGATCGATCCGCTTACGCTTTCGGCCACCGTGATTCGCGTCAGCAATTGGGCCGACATCGACCGCGAAGCCTTTACCCCCCTCGTTCAGCCGGGCTATACGGTCGTCAACCTCGCCGCCGACTACAAGATCAACGATCAGCTCAAGGTGTTCGGCCGGATCGATAACGTCGCCAACGTCCACTACGATAACCCGAACGGCTTCCTCGCGCCCGGTCTCGGTGTATTCACCGGCGTACGTTTTGCGAGCTATGCGGTGAAATAAGAACTGGGGTAGCGGGAGGAACCATGGCGACGACGAGCGATCAGTTGACCGCGTTTCTGGCCAGACAGCTTGCCGACGTCGAGGTAAGCTTCAGCGTCGGTACCTTTGGCGCGATCGCCGAATTCACCCGCGATCGCGGAGAGCCCGCGTCATTCGTTCGAGGCGATGACAGCGTTGGCGTCGTCACGGGACGTGGCGGCTTGCGCCTCACGCCTTGCGCCGGGTTGCGGCCGATCGCCTCGGAATCACCGACGACCGAGGGATGGAACCATCGCGTCGCCCTGTGCCTCCCGACACCGCTTTGCGCGATGAACCGCCGCACCGAACTGACAGAACTCGGCGCTGACATCGATGCGTTGCGCGACGAAGATCGGACCGGCGTCCTGTTCGATCTCGGCCTCAACACCCTGCAAGTCGATGTCTGCATCCGCAGCGCCGATCCGCAGGTCACCGCGTCGCTCCGCGAGCGCGCCGGCAAATCCATCTTTGCGCCAGGCAACGACGTGATGCGTATCATCCTGGCCGCCAATCCGCATCGCATCTTTATCAGCCGGATTGGCCGGGCCGAGGTGTTTCAGCCGATACCGCAGCCGGGCGGCCAGAGCCCGAATGGCCCGCATACTCATCTTTTGCCAAAGCTGCTGGCGCACGGCAGGACCCATGCTGCGACCGAGCCGATCCCCGAAGGCTGGATCCCTTGCGCCCATGTCTATCCGCCGCATCCGCTTCGCGACCAGTTTGGCCGAAAACGGCCGTTTCGGCGCGACTATCATGACGCCTTTCAGCCCGTACTCGAGCGTTACGGAACAGAGGAACAGGTTGCCCTCAAGCGGCAGGTCATCGATGCCGTCGCTACGGGGCGCGGACCTTCCGCGCTGACACTCCCGGATGATCGCTTCGCGCGGGCCACGTTGCGGGTAACGCTTCGCCAGTTGCAGGCCACGACACAGATGTCGCCCGCGCTCTCCGAGTGGCTTGCCTATTACGACGGCAGGGCCTCGATGCCCGACGATGAAGATCCGACGGAGGAACTGCACTGACCGGCCGACCGATCTGTTGCGGCTCAACGAAATAGTCTAGAATTCCAACCCAAGGAGAATGACCATGTCCCTTAGCCTGCTGTCGCCGTCGGCCAATGGTTCCCGGCTTGATCCGGTCGAGCCGCGTTACGCACCGCTGTTCTGTTTCACGTTGCTGACGGGAGCTTGCGCGCTCGCGAGCTTTGCACTCGCCTGCGCGACGCCGTTTGCAGCCTTTGCGGTGATTGCTGCGGCGATGCTGCCGCTGCGCCCGGCACTTCTCGTCGTCACCGCCGCCTGGCTGGTCAACCAGGGTATCGGTTTCGGTGCGCTGCATTACCCCATCGACGGCAATACGATGCTCTGGGGTCTCGTGATCGGCATTGCTGCACTTGCCGCGACCGTGACGTCCGCAGCCGTTCTGCGCTGGCTTCCGCAGCGTAGCACCCCGCTTGTGCTGGCTCTTGCTTTGGTCTGCGGCTACGGCGCCTATGAAATTGCGCTGCTGGCAGCCACACCATTTCTCGGCGGTGCAGACAGCTTTACGTCCGCCATCGTCGGACGCATCGGAGTTGCGAATGCCGCCTGGCTGATCGGGCTCGTCGCTGCGTGCGAGATTGTCCGGCTGATCAACCCTTTCAAGCGCGGCCACATGGCTTCGTAAGCCAGTGGTTTTGTAAGCCTTGGCCCTGCGATTCGGCCGACGGATCGATATTGACCGATGAATCAATTTCAATCCGCGGCCTCCAGTGGCGGTGATTTGATGGCTGCCATGCAGCCATATTCATGGACAAGTAACCGGAAGAGCCGATATTTCCTCGACAAAAAGCGAGGAAGCCCCCGAATGGCCGATATTCTGGCCGCGCCGCAACAAGCCGTATCCCAACGGGCCGATAAAGACGAACAGTTCCGCACACTGGGCGCGATATCAGTTGCTCACTGGGTGAGCCATTTCCATATTTTCGCACTGCCGATGCTGTTTCCCTTCCTGAAGCAGGTCCTCAATGTGGGCTATGTCGAACTCGGCTTTGCGTTGACCGTCTTTGCCGTGAGTTCCGGGCTGACCCAGGCCCCGATCGGCTATCTCGCCGATCATCTTGGCGCGCGAAAGATTCTGCTGGCGGGTCTTTGTCTCGGCGGTGGTGCGCTGATCGCCCTCGGCCTGCATCTCAGCTACCTCTCGCTGATCGTGAGTGCCGCTTTATTGGGGCTCGCCAACAGCGTCTATCACCCGGCTAACTATGCAATCCTTTCGGCCCATATGAACGAGGCGCGCATGGGCCGCGCATTTTCGATTCACACCTTTGCCGGATTTCTTGGCGGCGCGATGGCGCCCGCCATCATCGCAGGATTAGTGGCCACAATCGGCGGCCATGGCGCGCTGATCGCAGCCGGCGCCATCGGTCCGCTGGTGGCGCTTCTTGTTCTTGGCATCGGCATTCCCGATGCGAGCGCATCGGATCGCAAGACAAGCAACTCCGATGGGCAGCGCCAAAACGTCATCACGCCGGCGCTTGTCGTGCTGACGATCTTCTTTCTGCTGCTCAGCCTGTCCAATGCGGGGATCAGCAATTTCGGCGTCGTGGCGCTGATGAGCGGTTACGGAGAGACATTCTCCGCCGCCAACCTGGCGCTGACGGCCTATCTTGGCGCCAGCGCCATCGGCGTGCTCGCCGGAGGATTTCTGGCCGACCACACCGAACGTCATGGACAGGTGGCCGCCGCCTGTTTTGCGGTGAATGCCGCCATCCTGCTTGTCGTTGCGGCGGTGAATTTGCCGCAAGCCCTCTTGATTGGCGTCATGGGGCTAGCCGGTTTCCTCAGCGGCGTCATCGCTCCCTCACGCGACATGATGGTCCGCAACGCCGCACCTCCGGGCGCCGCTGGCCGGGCATTCGGCATCGTCTCCACCGGCTTCAATATCGGCGGCATCATCAGCCCGCTGCTGTTTGGCTGGATCATGGACCAGAACATGCCGCATTGGGTGTTTGGCATCTCGGTCGTGTTCATGGTGGCGACCGTGCTGCTTGCACTCGCTACCGAGCGCAGCCCCGAAGGAAGCAAGCCGGCGCACGCCTGATCGCGCCGCCAGACCGTCTTTGATTTCAGGCGAATTTCGGTTGCCCCATACCTGCCATCAAACGTTCGCGTTCGGTATCGGGCCAAAGCAACAGCAGACCGAGCAGGCCAGCCACAACAAGAATGACTGCGTTGATGGTGAAGCCGGTCATATAGCCTTCAACCATGCTTGGGGCGCGCTGGATCACACTGCCCGCCACCCAAGGCGCCAGAATGCCGGCGAGGGTATAGATCGCGCCATAGATCGAGATGACCCCGCTGCGCTGGGACACGGGCGTGAATTCGCTGATCATGGGCGCGCACACCACATAGATCGATCCGCAGAGCCCCGATCCCGCCACCAGCAACGCAATTTGTAATCCCGCGCCATCAACATAGGGGACGAAGGCAAGAACGATCCCCCCTAAAATCAGCGGGACCGTGCCTAAAACCCCGCGCGCAACGCGCGTTGAAAAACCCCGCGCCATCAGCACCTGCGATATCCACCCGGTCATCAGCACGACGAAGGAGCCGAATATCCAGGGCAGTATCGAAATCACGCCGGCCTTTTCTTGCGAAAAGTGGAGCCACTGCACGATAAAGGGCGTGAACCACGTGAGGCCGAGCGAAAGCGCCCAGTACGCGCCGAAGGTCGCCGCGCAGCAGCCGATGAACGTGCGCGACGTGAGAAGCCGGAAATAGGGGATACGAATCTCCTCCGCAGCCGCATTGGCGGTCAGAACGAACGGGCCTTCCTTGCCCAGGACCAGCCATGCCGCAGCCCAGATAAGCCCGGCGACGCCGAGCGCTCCGAATGCATAGTGCCAGTTGTAATGGACGATGAGCCAGTTCAGCGCTGGCACTGCCAGGATAATCCCGAAAGCCGAGCCCTGCGACAACACGGCGGTCGGCAAGGTCCGCTTCTCGTCGGGGAACCATTTGTAGATGGCGTGCACCGCGACCGCACCCGCCGGTCCTTCGCCTGCGCCGAGAATGATGCGGCAGATCATCAGTGTGGTGAAGCCGACATCGCCGACCATCGGAAACTGGGCCACCGCCCAGATCAGTGCGAGCACCAGCAATACCCAACGTGTTGCCGTGCGATTGGCGAGGAAGCCGACAACGACCGCCGAAATGGAAAACAGAAAGAAAAAGGAGGAGCCGAGCCGGCCGAACTGCTCCGGCTCAAGCTTCAGGTCCGCCATGATCGGGACCCCAGCAAGGCCGACCACAATCTTGTCTGCGAAGTTCAAGAGCATGAACAGAAACAGGAGAAACGCCATTCCCCACGCCCCCTTGGGGGTCGGCTGAGCGGTCATGGTCATCTCCCCGTGGTCGTGTTTTCGCTGTTAGCCGGTCTTGACGTCAGGCTATCCGGGGGGCGCCGGAAAATGCAACAGATCGTTCAGCAAGAACGCGCCTTCCAGCCGTCAATATGGGCTGGGCCTTTATCCAAATGGCCGATCACGATCCCGTCGCGCCACATTCGGAGGGCGTGATCTGCGGACCTGGTATTGCTATGCTCCATGGCCATTGAAGGAGATCTTTACGGTGCGTCGCTTCGCATGACATCGGACAGGAAGATCGTGCTGAGCGTTCGCAATCTGACCAAGGCCTATTCCGCGGCCGGCGAACAGGTCGTCGTGCTTCGCGGGGTAAGCGTGAGCGTTGCGGCCGGCGAGCGGGTCGCGCTGACGGGAGAATCCGGCAGTGGCAAGAGCACGCTGTTGCACCTGATCGCCGGGCTCGATCGCCCGGATGGCGGGACGATCGACGTTGCCGGGACGTCGATCACCGATCTCAACGAAGCCGGCCTTGCGGCGTTGCGGCGTGACCGGCTGGGTCTTGTGTTTCAGCAATTCAACCTAATCCCGAGCCTCAGTGTTCGCGATAACCTGGCGTTCCAGTCCCGCATTGCCGGACGCCATGATGCAGCCTGGCAGGCCGAGCTTGCGGAACGTCTTGGGCTCGCCGGTTGTCTCGACCGCTATCCCGAGCAGTTGTCCGGTGGCCAGCAGCAGCGGGTCGCGATCGGGCGGGCGCTGGCGGTAAAGCCGTTGCTCCTGCTCGCAGACGAGCCCACCGGCAATCTTGATGAGGCGACCGCCGATGACGTCCTGGCGCTCACCCGCGATCTCGTCACGCAGACTGGCTGCGGCCTTCTGATGGTCACCCATTCGATTCGTCTTGCTGCGACGTTGGACCGCCATATCAACCTCAGCGCTGGATTAATCGCGTGACGAGGACGCTTTGGATTCTGGCGGTCCTGCTCAGCCACTGGCGGCGGCATCCGATGCAGTTCGCGACCCTGCTGATCGGTCTCGTCTCGGCGATCGCGCTGTGGAGCGGCGTCCAGGCGCTGAATCAGCAGGCACGATATAGCTACGATCGCGCGGCTGCCGCCTTCGGCGGCGTTCGAACCGCAGCATTGGTGGCCCGCAACGGAGGGGCCTTCTCGCAGCAACTATTTGTCGATCTGCGCCGCGCCGGTTGGCCCGTGTCACCGGTTCTCGAAGGCCGTATCCAGATCGACGGGCGCTCATTCCGCCTGCTCGGCATCGAACCCGTCACGCTACCCTCGGAAGTCGGCGATACGCCCGCCGTCGGCGGAGATTTACAGGCCTTCGTCGGACCGCCCGGGGAGACACGGATCGCGCCGGAGACGTTAGCTGAGTTGGGCTTGCACGAAGGCGCTTCCCTGCAAGCGAGCAACGATATGAGGCTGCCGCCGCTTCGCCTCGCCCCGCAGCTGACGCCGGGGGTGATGGTGGTCGATATCGGCATCGCCCAGCGGCTGCTGAACATGCCCGGTCAGATTTCGCGTCTTCTGATCGGCAAGAACAGCGGCCCGCGCGCCGCGCTCGAATCCGTTGCCGGCGACAGGCTTCGCCTGGTCGAGCCCGATACCGAGACCGATCTCGAGCGCCTCACCGACAGCTTTCACTTGAACCTCACCGCGTTCGGCCTGTTGTCGTTTTTCGTAGGCCTGTTCATCGTCAACTCCGCGGTCGGACTGGCGTTCGAGCAACGGCTGCCGATGCTGCGAACCTTGCGTGCCTGCGGCGTGTCCGCGCGACAGCTCAATACGGTATTGGTGTTTGAGCTGGTGTTCTTCGCTATCGTCGCCGGGCTCGCAGGAATGGTCTGCGGCTATCTGATAGCGGCAGCTCTGCTCCCCGATGTCGCCGCATCTTTGCGTGGACTTTACGGCGCGCAAATTCCCGGACAGCTCTCGCTCCGGCCGCAATGGTGGATTGCCGGGCTTCTCATCAGCGTATTGGGCGCTCTGCTGGCCGCAGCCGCGAGCCTTGCCAAAGCGAGCCGCCTGTCGGTGCTCGCGGCGGCGAAACCTCAAGCCTGGCGTCAAGCGCAGCGCCGGTGGGTACTTCTGCAAGGGATTGCCGCGCTGGCCGTGTTTGTCGCCGCGTTGGGTTTTCTGCGCTTTGGCGATTCGCTTCTGGCGGGATTTGCCGTGCTGGCGGCCATGCTGCTGGGTGCCGCGCTCGGACTACCGTTGATTTTGGAACTGGTGCTGGCAGGCGGCCAACGCCAGGCGCGCGGCGCACTCGCCGCATGGTTCTGGGCCGACAGCCGCCAGCAACTTTCGGGTTTGTCGCTGGCCTTGATGGCGCTGTTGCTCGCGCTCTCGGTGAATGTCGGCGTCGGCACGATGGTCGAAAGCTTCAGCCAGACCTTTGTCAGCTGGCTCGATGGGCGATTGGCCGCCGATGTCTATATCAATGCGTCAGACGACGCACAGGCCAAAGCCATCACCGCATGGTTACGAGATCGACGCGATGTCACCGCTATCCTTCCAGGCGGCCGGACCGAAACGCAGCTCGCAGACGCGCCGCTGGAAATTTTCGGCCTTCCTGACAACACCACCTACCGCGATCGCTGGCCGCTGTTGCGGTCGGCTGACAATGCCTGGGCGCGGCTACGATCAGGT
The DNA here is from genome assembly GCA_963752265.1 of uncultured Alphaproteobacteria bacterium. Taxonomy (GTDB): domain Bacteria; phylum Pseudomonadota; class Alphaproteobacteria; order Rhizobiales; family Xanthobacteraceae; genus Bradyrhizobium. The sequence continues at coordinate 15,614 of CAVVZW010000217.1, read as the reverse complement.
GATGCCGCGTTCGTTAGCGAGCAACTGGCGCTGCGACTGAAGCTTTCCATCGGCGACAGCATCGAAGTGCCGACACCGAACGGCGATTGGAAGATCAGGGTAATCGGCGTCTACGCCGACTATGGCAATCCCAGGGGGCAGATCGCCGTCAATTTTGACGCACTGATCCGCCACTTTCCCAGCATTCCGCAGACGCGCATCGGCTTGCTCGCCAACCGAACCGCCGTGCCTGCGCTGATGTCGGGCTTGCGGGAACAATTCGGACTGGATGAACGCAACCTGATCGACCAGGCGACATTGAAAGCGGAATCAAAGCGCATCTTCAACCGGACCTTCGCGGTGACGGCCGCGCTGAATGCCTTCACCCTTGGAGTTGCCGGCATCGCATTGTTGACAAGCCTGCTCACGCTCGGCAATTCACGGCTGCCTCAGCTTGCCCCGTTGTGGGCCATCGGGATTACGCGACGGCAACTGGCCATGATCGAGCTTCTCAAGACCATGTCGGTCGCGCTGATCACCGCGCTACTCGCGCTGCCGCTCGGTCTTCTGGTCGCCTGGTGCCTGATCGCGGTCGTGAACGTGAAGGCGTTTGGCTGGCGCCTGCCGTTTCATGTGTTCCCGCTACAACTGGCCGAGCTTCTCACGGTGGCCATGACGGCCTCGCTGGTTGCGGCGGTCATTCCGGTCCTCAAACTGGCGCGGTTGCAGCCGGCGGCTTTGATCAAGGTTTTCGCCGATGAGCGGTGACTTCCAATTGTCGCGCCGTGCGTTTGCGAGCGGCGCATTGCTTCTGACGCTGGAGCGGAAGGCTGTCTGGGCGCAGGGGTTTGCGGGGCTCGGCATGAGCGGCGATGGATTTGCAGCCGTCGTTCCGGACAAGAAGCTCGTGTTTCCGGGGGATCACGGCCCGCATCCGGACTTTCGTATCGAGTGGTGGTACGTGACGGCGAATCTCGCGGACGCAACCGGAGCAGCTTACGGCGCGCAATGGACCTTGTTTCGCCAGGCCATGCGCGCCGGTACACAGCAGGAAGGCTTGGCCAATCAGCAGATATGGATGGGACACGCGGCAGTCACCCGCGCCGATACCCATCGCTTCGCAGAAACCTTCGCGCGCGGCGGCGTCGGACAGGCAGGCGCAGAAGCCACGCCCTTTCATGTCTGGATCGATGCGTGGCAAATGCGCGGGCGCGACGGGATGAACAGCGACACCCTTTCGCCGCTCGAACTAAATGCGGCCAGCACCGATTTCGCCTACACCCTGCATCTCGAATCCGATCACGCGTTGGTCCTGCAGGGCGATGCGGGCTACAGCGTAAAATCCGAACAAGGACAGGCTTCCTATTACTACAGCCAGCCTTTTTTCAGGGCGGCGGGCAGCATCACCATCGACGGCAAACCGGTCGATGTCACAGGCCTGGCCTGGATGGATCGCGAATGGAGCAGTCAGCCGCTTGCCTCCGACCAGACCGGATGGGACTGGCTGTCGCTGCATTTCGGTGAAGGCCAAAAACTCGTGCTGTTTCGGCTCCGCCGGACCGATGGCCGTCACTTTATTTCCGGGAAGTGGTTTTCGTCCGACGGAAACAGCCGGCTGCTTCAGTCGTCCGAAATCGTCATGACGCCGAAGGCGTCGACAGATATTGCAGGACGTAACATTCCGACCGACTGGGACATTGCAATCGCGCCTTTGGCGCTGAAGATTTCATGCGCGCCGGTGAATGTAAAATGCTGGATGGGGACGCGCTTTCCCTATTGGGAAGGACCGGTCCGCTTTTCCGGCAGCCACAACGGGGTTGGATATCTGGAGATGACAGGTTACTGAGTAACTGAAGACCTGATCTCTGAAGACATCGATGGGAAGTTCGCCATGTTTCATCTGACAGCCCTCGTCACCTGCCTTGCGATCCTGATGTATTTCCTGTTCAGCTTTCAGGTCGGCAAGGCGCGCGCAACCTTTGACGTCAAGGCGCCGGCAGTATCGGGCAATCCCGACTTCGAGCGTGTCTTCCGCGTGCATATGAATACGCTGGAGTGGATGCCGATCTTTCTGCCAGCGCTCTGGCTGTTCGCGATTTATGTCAGCGATGCGATCGCGGCGGCGCTTGGCGTCGTCTGGATTATCGGGCGAGTTCTTTACATGAACGGCTACGCCAAGGCCGCCAGCAAACGCGGACCGGGCTTTGCTGTTCAGGGTGGCGCCGCGGCCATTCTCTGGCTTGGCGCTGTTGTCGGTATTCTTTGGCGCCTTATCCATGCGTGAGGCGAAGCGTTGCGCGCCAGGTTTTGAAATTTGTAATTAGCCGAAAGAATTCAGTTGGTTGAAGGTTCAACCGTGATTTGACTTCGGACCTATCCCGCGTTTAAGTAGCCCGATATCAATACGTTCGCATCGCCTCATTTTGATTTACATCAGTGCCTGAGCGCTTCCGCGCGAAGGCCGTAGCGAGCTCCTGCATGAATGCCTTTTTCAAGCGTCAGCTTGCCGATTACGTCGAGTATCATCGTGATCCCCTCAATTGCGCGATGCATGTTTTTGGCATCATCGCATTGTTCTTTGCCGCCATTCTTCCGCTCAGTCTCGTTCCGATTCAGGCGCTGGGCGTGCACACGACGCTGGCACCGATCATGGTCTTGCCAGTACTTGTGTACTGGTTGTTGCTCGATACCGCCGTCGGCGCGGCCATTATCGTCACGGGGGTCGTGCTGCTTTCGGCTGCTGCATTTGTCGCGGGCCATGCGAGCATCACGGTCTTGTGGTCAGTGACCTTGACGTTGATCGTCATGGGCATCGGCTTTCAGGTCATCGGACATCGGGTCTTCGAACGCCGCCAGCCGGCATTGGTCGATAACCCGTCTCATCTTCTGCTCGGACCAATGTTTGTGATGGCGAAACTGTTCATCGCCGTTGGATTCCGTCGCGATCTGGCGGCCATAATCCAGCCCGCCCAGCCGCCGACACCGCGCGGCCCTTCATCCTACACCGAGGAACTTCAGGTCGAACCGCTGCCACGTTCATGACCACTGCACTCGTCACGGGCGGCACCGGCTTCATCGGCCAGCACCTTGTGTCTGCGCTGGTGGCGCGCAATCGCAAGGTCCGGGTCCTCGACCGCCGGCCTCCGGTCGGCGCAATTCCTGGCGTCGAATACGTGACGGGTTCGGTGCTGGATTCGGGACTGGTGGATGAAACCCTGCGCGATGCAGACGAGGTTTATCATCTCGCCGGCCTCCCTGGCATGTGGCTACCCAAGAAGAGCGACTTCCACGCGGTAAATTTCGAGGGCACGGAAGTCGTTATTGCCGCCGCACGCAAGCGCGGCGTCGCACGCTTCCTTCATTGTTCGACCGAATCGATCCTGTTCCGGCCACCCTCATTGCGGGACGACAGCAGCGAACGCAGCCTGCTGCCGCCACAGCAGATGCCGGGCGTCTACACCCGCTCGAAGATGCTGGCCGAACAGTCCGCCGCACAGGCCGCAGCCGCTGGGTTTCCGCTCGTCATCGGCACGCCGACCATGCCGATCGGACCGCACGATCACAACCTGACGCCTCCGACCGCCATGCTCCGGCAGTTTCTGCACGTGCGCATTCAGATGTATCTCGATTTCATCGTGAACATGGTCGACGTCCGTGACGTCGCCGCCGGCCTCGTTCTGACGATGGAGCGTGGGCAAATTGGCCACCGCTACATCCTCGGGGGAGAAAGCATTTCGTTGAAGAATATCTTGAAGCTGATGGCGGACATTAGCGGACGCCGCAGCATCGCCATTCCGGTGCCCGGCAAGATCGCCGAAGCGGCGGCAGCCATGCTCGAATTCATCTCGGATCACATCACACACCAAGCACCATCCGGCACGGCGGAGGGTGTTCGGATCGCATTGCGGGCGACCGAGTTGTCGATCGAGAAAGCGACAAAAGAGCTGGGCTATTCGCCACGGCCGATCGAACCGGCGTTGCGCGATACTATTACTTATTTGCTTAGCAGCCCTGAAGTGACTTAAGGCGGTCAGCCGTTCGAATACTGCCTACTGTGGCCTTTTTGGCCTTTGCCGGTACGCTCCATTAGGGAATAATCACGCATGATGAACGAGCCAAACCCGATTATCGCTTTTGTCTGGAGCGGATGGACCGCAACCTGGCCCACCGCTTTATTGGCGTTGATCTGGGCGGCGTGGCTGTTGAGCTGGCTGACAGGCGCGTTTTTTTCCGGCCGCACGGAAAAGCACGTCAGGACCTGGGACTCGCGCGCCTACCGCATTCCTATTCTCGTCGGCGCCATTCTGCTGACGCCCTGGACTTCGAGAGTCATTGGCGAAAAATCGCTTTGGCAGTTCGGCACGACCGGCATCTACGTCCTGGCCGCTCTGACCGCCGCCGGCTGCCTGTTCACCTGGTGGGCGCGTATTCATCTCGGGCGTTTCTGGTCAAACGCGATCACGCGCAAGGAAGGCCACCGCGTCATCGACACCGGACCTTACGGGTTGGTTCGCCATCCGATCTATACCGGGCTGATCGGCGCCATGATTGCGACGGGCGTTGCAGTCGGAACCGCAACGGCGCTACTCGGCGTTGTCTTGATCTCCTTTGGCCTCTGGCAAAAGGCACGCATGGAGGAAGGCTTTCTTACGGCTGAACTCGGCGCAGATGCCTACGGCCCTTACTGCCGCCGTGTTCCGATGCTGGTGCCGTTCTTGCCGCAAGGCTAATGCTTTGGCGTCTCTGGAGCCGATGCCTCGACCAACGGTTCGAGATGACGCGGAACGACCACGCGCTCGCCCGGAACCAGCGGCGCGCGTTCCGCGCCCTTGTTGACCTGCATGACCGACCACAGCGGGACGTGATAGGCGGTCGCGATCGACTGCAGGCTATCACCCGGCCGGGCAAACACCGACGTTCCGCTGTCCCAAAGATCGACAGGCGCTTTTGCCGGAACGGCGTAGCGAATTGGAACCGTGTCGCCATCGGCCCGTGAAGTCGCCAACTGAAGCACTTTGGTCACGAGCTGCTGCTGAACCGTATCCATCTTCTCGATGTTGATGTGCGAAACTTCGTCGTGCAGCGAAAGATCGAAGCTCGCATAGTGGCCGCGGAATCCCGGCTTCGGCTTGACGTCACCGCCGCCGAGCACACTCTTCGACAGGAAGATGTTGATGAAACGATCGACATTTAGCGGGACGTCGTTGGTCGCATGAGCGGGATCGATGGCGACGACCAGATCCGCCCGGATGCCTTCGCTCTCCAGAACCTCCGCAAAGATCACGGCACAGAGCCCGCCCATGGAATGCCCGATCAAGACGATCGGCTCGGGATTTTCCCGATACTCGTGAACGGCCTCGGCCGCGATCAGGCGGCAGACGGTGAATTCGTAGACGTTGGCGGTGATGCCGGCGTCTTCAAGGCGTTCGGTGAGGCGATCCATTCCGCGCGAGAAAATGGGACCGAGCGCGCCGCGGAACAAATAAACCCGCGGGTGCCGAACAGTCGTCGATGAAGGAGGCGGCGATATCAGCGCCTCGGTCGAAGCGGTCACGGGATCTGCTTTCGCCGAATTGACGCCGCCATAACACAGCGAGGTCCAAAGCAGCGCTCCCAAGAGGAGCACTGCTGCTCGCGCCGGATTGATCATGCGTTCCACGGACCATCCCAACGCTTGAAGCCCTGTGATCCGCAACCGATAATGGCGCACGTCGACGGGCAGGAAAGACACACTTAATACGCGACCGCCGTTTTGGGCAGCCGAATTGGTGGAATTGTGGCGTTATTTCAAGGTCGGGGCCGATCGCCCTGCGAGCGAGGTTGTAGCCCTCCGGCGCGATCTTATCGCCCAATTATCGCCCGAGGAGCGGGCCTGCGGATACTTCCCTGGGACGGCTGCCGAAAACCACGGTGTCGATGTCGCTGATCACCCGCCGCTGCATGATCTCGTTCTTATCGATCGTGAGATGCGCGACACCGGGTACATTCGCCACATTCACGTTCTCGAGCGAGCCTTGCAGGTGCCTCGTCGGAGCGACCGGCTCTCCATTGCCGCTGCCGACATAGTAGTTGATGTAGCGGCCGACGTGACCGGACAGGCTGGTTCGAAATACCGAATCGAGACCGATCGCAAGCTTCACCGGAGCGCCCTGCTGGCTAAGACGCGCCACCATATCGGGCAGCACCGTCGCGCCCGAAGAATGCCCCACCAGAATGATCGTCTTCACCCGGCCGCTGCGATAATCCGCCGCCGCTTCGTCGGCAAGCGACGCCCAGCCGAGATAGTTAGTCACGGTAACCGGAATACCCTGGGCCTCCAGCTTGGCTGCAATGCCATCGAGGCCGAGTGAAAAAATGTTGAGCACGCCGCGCAAGAGATAGACGTGAGCGCCTCCGGCGCCGGGCGTTGGGACCGCATGGCTCTCGGTCGTTGAGACCGGAAGAGCGAGCAGCAACAACGCCACGGCCGCAGCTTTCAATGATCGCAACCGCCATCGGCCGGGCAAGCGGTCGAAAAATTGCGTGGTGCTGCGGGAAAATATCATTGGCTTCCTCGAAGAAATTTGGTGGCCGGAACGTAGCCTCGGCACGCTCGCATCCGCAACAAGAAGGCGGGCTAAAATCGCGATTTAATCCACACTGCGTGTCCCGATTGCAACACCAACACATCTCCCGATACCCTTGGGGATGGATGTACTTTGAGATAGCTGTATTTTTTGCAAATTCATGTTCTTACAATGTCATGCTCAAACGCGGCGCCAAAATGGCGTCGCGTTCCCCGTCATCAATTCGCATAGCCGCAATGACAACGCCGCCGATCACTTCGTCAACGGACAGCCGCTTTCTTTGGCTGTAAAAAACGCCTTGTCGCCGGGCACGACAGCGAGCTGCTTGTAGTAGTCCCAGGGTTTCTTCGATTCGGAAGGCTTCTTGACCTCGAACAGATAGAGGTCGTGCACCATGCGGCCATTCTCGAGCACCTTGCCGCCTTGGGCAAACGCGTCGTCGACCGGAAGCTCCTTCAGCTTCTTGGCCACGGCGTCGGAGTCCTTGCTGCCTGCGGCCTTCACAGCCTTGAGATATTGCAGCGTGGCCGAGTAGGTGCCGGCATGAATCATGCTCGGCATACGGCCGGTTCGCTTGAAGAAGCGTTCCGAGAACCCACGGGTCCGCTCGTTCTGGTCCCAATAGAAACCCTCGGTCAGCACCAGACCCTGGGCGGCCTCAAGCCCGAGCCCGTGAACTTCGGCAAGCGTCATCAGGAGCGCCGCAAGCTTCTGGCCGCTCTTCACGATACCGAATTCCGCCGCCTGCTTGATCGAGTTGGTGGTGTCGAGACCGGCGTTCGCGAGCCCGATGATCTTGGCCTTGGAGCTTTGCGCCTGTAGCAGGAACGACGAGAAGTCCGAGGAGTTCAGCGGAATGCGGACGGCGCCGAGCACCTTGCCGCCGTTTTCCTGGACGATATCGCTGGTGTCTTTTTCCAGCGAGTAGCCGAACGCGTAGTCGGCAGTCATGAAGAACCAGGTGTCACCGCCGGCTTTGACCAGCGCGCCGCCGGTGCCAACCGCCAGCGCATGGGTATCGAAGGCCCAATGGAAGCCATAGGGCGTGCAGGCATCGCCCGTGATGCGCGAGGTCGCGGCACCCACGACGATGTCGATCTTCTTCTTTTCCTTCGAAAGCTCTTGTACGGCGAGTGCGACAGACGACGTCGTGAGCTCGGTGATCATGTCCACGCCTTCGACCTCATACCAACGCCGTGCGATGCTGGTGGCAAGGTCCGGCTTGTTCTGGTGGTCACCCGAGATGATTTCGATCTTCTGGCCGAGTACCTCGCCGCCAAAATCCTCGATCGCCATCTTGGCTGCTTCGAAGGAATACTTGCCGCCGTAATCGGCGTAGACGCCGGACTGGTCGTTGAGGATGCCGATCTTGACGCCCTGCGCAGACGCTGGTGCCGCAATCAACAAGCCGCAAGCCGCAACCGCCGCCGGCAATAGTTTTGCTTTCATATGAGCCCTCCCTCGATCTTGTTGGGGGCAGCATATTTTATTGCCCTCGTCATTCCCACCCACTTTGAATGAGCCAATAGTAGGGTGGCGAAGTCTGCGCGCTGCGGGCCGCCGCGGGAGAGAATTACGGAATCGTCGGCTAGATCACCGAAACCGGCTTTTTCTTCTCTGGGCTGTCCGCAAGATTGCGCACCACCACGTAGAAGATCGGCGTGAACACCAGTCCGAACAGCGTGACGCCGAGCATGCCGAAGAACACGGCGACCCCGACCGCCTGACGCATCTCTGATCCCGATCCGGTCGAGACGACCAGCGGCAGCACGCCGAGAATGAAAGCGAACGACGTCATCAGGATCGGGCGCAGACGGAGACGGCAAGCCTCGATCACCGCCTCCAGACGGGGACGGCCCTCAAGCTCGATATCGCGCGCGAACTCCACGATCAGGATGGCGTTCTTCGCGGCAAGACCCACCAGCACCACAAAGCCGATCTGGGTCAGGATATTGACGTCCTGCCCCATGATCCGCACGCCGAGCGTCGCCGCCAGCAGGCACATCGGCACGATCAGGATTACCGCGAACGGCAAGCTCCAGCTGCCATACTGCGCGGCCAGCACCAGGAACACGAACAGAACGCAAATCGGAAAAACGTAGAGACCTGAACTGGCGCCATTGACTTGCTGGTATGACAAATCGGTCCAGTCGTAGGAGAAGCCGCTCGGCAAGGTCTCTTCCGCCAAACGCTTCATGATATCGATCGCCGTCGACGAACTCGTCCCCTGCGTCGCCTCTCCCTGAAGTTCGGAGGACGAGTAGAGATTATAGCGCGCGACGCGATCGGGGCCTGCGATATCGCGGAAATCCACCACGCTGCCCAGCATCACCATGTCGCCGGCGGCGTTGCGGGTGCGCAGGCGAGCGAGGTCGGCGGCTTCTTTGCGGAACGGCAGATCAGCCTGCGCGGTGACGTGATAGGTTCGGCCGAGAATGTTGAAGTCGTTGATATAGGTCGAGCCGAAATAAGTCTCGACCGCGTCCGTCACACCCTGGATCGGCACACCAAGTTTCTGCGCCTTGATGCGATCGATATCGACGAACACCTGCGGCGTATTGGCCGAATAGGGCGAGAACACCGAGGTCAACCCCGGCGCCTTGCGTGCGGCCGCAACCAGTTCGTCAGTCGCTGCCGCCAGCAACTCCGGACCCCGGCCCTGCCGGTCCTCGATGCGTATGGCGAAGCCGCCGCCGGTACCGATGCCGGGAATCGACGGCGGGGGAATCACAATAATGAACGCACCTTCGATCACCGAAAGCCGCTTGCGCAGATCGGCCGTGATCTTTGCCGCTGTCAAACCCTTTTTCAAACGAACTTCCGGCTCGTCAAATACCGGAAACAGCGCGGCGGCGTTGCTGGCCTGCGTCCGCGTCGCGCCGGAAAGGCCTGCGAATGCCGCCACGCGAACGATGCCGGGCGTATCGAGCGAAATCCTCTCGATTTCGCGGACGATCTCGGTGGTCCGCGTCAACGAGGCCGCGCCCGGCAATTGCGCGGAGACGATGACGTAGCCGCGGTCCTGGGCCGGGATAAATCCTTGCGGCGTCGTCGCAAGCAGCCAGCCGGCGCTGCCGATCAGCACAAGATAGATCAACAGCATGACCGATGAATGGCGAATGACAAAGCCAGCCGCGCTGCCGTAACCATGGGACAGCCGGTCGAAGCCGCGGTTGAAGAATCCGGTGAAGGCTTCCCAGCCCCGCGCCAGGATGTTCCAGCGTGCAGGCTCCCGCTTTTCGTCGTGAGCCACCAGGATTTGCGAGGCCAGCGCCGGCGACAAGGTCAGTGAGCAGAAGCACGAAATGGCCGTCGCCACCGCGATTGTGATGGCGAACTGCTGGAAGAACTGCCCTGAGACTCCGCCGAGGAACGCCGTGGGCACGAACACCGCACATAATACCAGCGCAATCGACACCAGCGCACCGCCGACTTCCTCCATGGTGCGCAGCGCCGCATCGCGCTTGCTCAAGCCATCACGAAGATGCCGCTCGACATTTTCCACCACCACGATCGCGTCATCGACCACGATGCCGACCGCGAGAACGAGACCGAACAAGGTCAGGTTGTTGATGGCAAAGCCGAGCGCGGCCATCGCGGCAAAAGTGCCGACCAGCGACACCGGGATCGCGATGATCGGGATAATCGCCGGGCGCCATCCTTGCAGGAAGACCAGTACGACAACGACGACAAGAATCATTGCCTCGTAGATCGTCTTGATCAATTCGCTGACGGATTGCGCGATGAATTCAGTCGGGTTGTAGCCGATGTTGTAGTCAAGCCCTTTGGGGAAGTTCGCCTTCAGCTTGGCCATTTCGTCGGAAATATTTTTCGCCGTCGCCAACGCGTTCGAGCCGGGCCGCTGGGTCACCAGCATCGCCACGGCCGTCTTGCGCAACAGGAAGCTGTTGGTGGTGTAGTCGAGCGCGCCGAGTTCGATCCGCGCCACGTCGCGCAGCCGCACGGTGCGGCCATCGGAGCCGGCCTTGACGAGGATGTCCTCGAATTGCCGGATGTCTTTCAGCCGTCCGGTGAAGGTGAGGTTGGGCTGAAACGCCCGGTCCGCGATCGGCGGTCCCGCCAACTGGCCTCCCGCGATCTGCAAATTCTGCGCGCGAATGGCCGCCACGATGTCGCCGGCCGTCAGGCCCAGATTGGCGATCTTGTCGGGATCAAGCCATAGCCGCATGGAATAATCCCGCGCGCCGAAGATCTGGATGTCGCCGATGCCGTCCAGCCGAAGCAGCTGGTCGCGAACCTGAAGCAACGCATAGTTGCTGATATAGAGCTGGTCGAAGGTGTCGTCGGGCGACAGCATGAACACGACCATCAAAATGTCGGGGCTGTTCTTGCGTGTCACCACACCGTTGCGCTGAACCTCGTCCGGCAATTGCGGGGTTGCGATCGCAACCCGGTTCTGGACCAGCACCTGCGCCTTGTCGAGATCGGTGCCGAGCTTGAACGTCACGGTGATCGTGAGTTGCCCGTTCGAGGTGGCCTGGCTGTAGAGGTAGAGCATGTCCTCGACGCCGTTGATCTGCTGCTCGATCGGAGCTGCGACCGTGTCGGAAACGGTTTGCGCCGAAGCGCCCGGATATTGCGTGGTGACCACCACGGTAGGCGGCACCACTTGCGGATATTCGGCAACCGGCAGCGTCGTATAGGCAATCGCGCCGACGATCAGCAGCACGATGGACAGCACCATCGCCAGGATCGGCCGGTTGACGGAAAGCGCCCCGAGATTCATGTCTTGCCACCGGCGGGAGCGGGCTTGGCGTCGTGCGGGGCGACCTTTGCCCCGACCCGCACGCGCTGCAATCCGTCGACGACCACACGGTCTTCCGGTTTGAGGCCCTCGCGGACCACGCGCAGGCCCCCGTCGAGCGGACCGAGAACGACCGGCCTGGCTTCAACCGTATTGTCCTCCTTGACCACAAAGATGATCTTGCGGGCTTGATCGGTCGCGATCGCGCCGTCAGGCACCAGCAGCGCCTCATAGGGCGCGCTTGCGATCAGGCGGACCCGGCCGAATTGTCCGGGCAGGATCGACAGGTCCGTATTCGGGATCACGGCGCGCCCGCGCAGCGTGCCAGTGGAGACATCCAGCTGGTTGTCGAGGAAATTGATCGTGCCGTTGTGGGAAGGCTTGGTCTCGCCCGTCAGCGTCACCTCGACAGGGTTAGGCGTGTCGCGCGAACTCGGACGTTTGCCTTCGGACCAAAGCCGATTGTATTTGAGGTAGGTAGATTCATCGATGTCGAAATAGATGTAGATCGGGTCGAGCGAAACGATCGACGTCAGCAGCGTCGAGCCGCCCTCGCTGCCCTGCACGAGATTGCCGATGCTGACGAGATGCCGGCTCACTCGGCCGCCGATCGGGGCCGTGACATGGGTGAATTCGACATTGAGCTGGGCAGCCTTCAACGCGCCTTCAGCCTGGGTCTCTGCCGCTCTCGCCGCCTGAAGCGCCTGACGCCGCTGATCGACGATATTGTCAGCCACATTCTGCGACTGTTGCAGGGTGAGTGCGCGGTCCAGTTCCCGCTTGCCAAGTTCCACCTTGGCGCGCGCATCGGAAAGCTGACCGTCTGCTTGCGTCGCCACCGCTTCGAATGGACGCGCATCGATCAGGTAAAGGAGATCGCCCGCCTTGACGAAGGCGCCATCGCGAAATTCGACGGCCGTGACGAAGCCGCCGACGCGGGCACGGACCTGGACACTTTCGACGGCATCAAATCGCCCTGTGAACTCGTCCCAATCCGTGACAGTTCGCTTGACGGGCTGGGCAACGGTAACGGGTGGTGGCGCAGCCGCGGCCTGTGGCGCCTGCTTGTCCCCGCAGCCCGCCATGAGCCCTGCGAGCACAACGAGGATTGGAGAAAGACGATAGAGCGAACGGGTATCGGCCATCCGCGCCAACCGCGTCGATTGCTCAGTCGCGCTCAAGGCTCCCTCCTCTCAACTACGGTTGCGATCCGTCGAGGTAATCCAGATATGCGACAGAACCAAGATGAGGACCCCCGATAGTCTGTTCATGCGACAACCGGGATCAAGCGAAATCTGCTGCATGCATGGGATCGTACGGTGGTGACGCCGCCTCCTTGCTCCGCTAACATCGTCTCAAAAGTACCTATAAAATTGTCCCGGGAGGACAAACGCGTGCATAAGCGCATGTCGTCGTCTTCAGCGCCATGGCTGTGCTCGCGGGGCCGCACGAGGGGAGTCACAGACGATGTATACCGGCACGCACGCTAAGCTCCGCCCGCTTCAGCCCGCATTCATCATGGCGAACTCCGGCGAGTCCGTGAGCTACGCCGAGCTGGAGGCACGCACCAATCGCCTGGCCCACCTGTTTCGCAACCGCGGTATGAGGCGCCTCGATCACTATGCGATCTACATGGAGAACAACAGCCGCTATCTGGAGGCTTGTGGCGCGGGCGAGAAGGCGGGGCTCTATTTCACCTGCGTCAACTCCTACCTGACGGCGGACGAACTCGCCTATATCGTCAACAACAGCGAATCTCGCATTCTCATTACTTCCGTCGCCAAGCTCGACATTGCCCGCGAGGCGCTCAAACAGTGCCCAAAGGTCGAGCTCTGCATCGTGGCCGACGGGCCAAGTGAAAGCGAACGCGTCGTTGGGTTAGACGACGTAACGGCCGGCCTTCCCAAAACGCCGATCGAGGACGCCTGCATTGGCACGGCGATGCTGTACTCGTCAGGCACGACGGGAAGGCCCAAAGGCATTTTGCGACCGCTGCCGGAGCAGCCACCCTCGCATCAAATGCCGCTGTTCGATTTCCTGCAAAAGCTCTGGCAATACCGCGAAGGCATGATCTATCTGTCGCCCGCGCCGCTTTATCATTCGGCGCCACAGGCCGCGGTCAATCTCACGATCCGGACGGGCGGCACCGTCATCATCATGGAGAGTTTCGATCCGCAGCGTTACCTCGAGCTGGTCGAGAAATGGGGTGTGACCCACAGCCAGCTGGTTCCGACGATGTTTTCACGGATGCTGAAATTGCCCGAGGACGTGCGCTCTCGCTACGACCTGTCCTCGCTCGAAACCGTCGTTCATGCCGCCGCTCCCTGCCCTGCCGCCGTCAAGGACGACATGATCAAATGGTGGGGGCCGATCATTCACGAATATTACGGCGCCACCGAAGGTCTCGGCTTTACGGCCTGCAACAGCGCGGAGTGGCTGGCCCATCGCGGCACGGTGGGCCGGGTTCTGCTCGGCGAGCTCCGCATTCTTGACGAGGACATGAACCCCAGTCCGGCCGGGACGCCGGGCACGGTCTGGTTCAAGACCGCAACCGCGTTCGAGTATTTCAACGACCCCAACAAGACCCGCGAGGCCCGATCGGCGGACGGCAGCATGAGCACGGTCGGCGATGTCGGCTATGTCGATGCCGACGGCTACCTCTACCTCACCGACCGCGCGACCTTCATGATCATCTCGGGAGGTGTGAACATCTATCCGCAGGAATGTGAAAACCTGCTGATCACCCACCCCAAGATTGCCGACGCCGCCGTTTTCGGTGTGCCCAATCCTGATCTGGGCGAAGAAGTCAAAGCGGTGGTGCAGCCGATGCCGGGGGTGAAACCATGCGCCGAGCTTGCCGAGGAACTGATCGGCTTCTGCAGCCAGTCGCTGTCTCGCCAGAAAGTACCGCGCTCGATCGATTTCGAGGAGCAGTTACCGCGGCTTCCCACCGGCAAACTCTACAAGAGGCTCCTGCGCGACCGCTATTGGGGCAACAAGACGTCGCGCATCGTGTAAGAAGATACCGGCGGATCTTGCAGCAAAACTATTCCGTGGACGGAACGTACCCTCAGGGGGACTCAGGCAGACCATCGCTTGATCGATCACCAGCTTTTTGTTGAAATGACCGAGCAATGGATTTTGATAGTTGCAACCCCGCTTGGCCGCAAACAGGGGAACGGCAGATGTCAAAATTGGAATGCACGGGCTGAGGTGCGGCATGACGTGGAAACAAGAACGCGACCTTTTGATTTCGGAAACGATGGCGTTCGTGCAATCCGTCGCCGGAAAAGCGGCGGATACTGACCATCGGCCTGAAAACCGCCTCCCATTGGTATCGTCGGCTCAGCTTACCCCGGCGGAACGTCCCGCCGACATCCGGCCGTTCACTCGTCTCTCACCAATCAGCGCCAGTGATTTCCGGGACGAAATCGGCCGAAGAGTTGCGGCCTTTCGAGCCCGCCAGCAGGCCTTTCATCGCGACCGCGACGAATATTGCAACGCCACGATGGCGAAGGCCCGTGCCGCAACCGAGCAGGCGGTAAAGGCCCGCGACAATCCGCCGCTCAAGCGCTGATCGCCGACCTGTCTTCGCATTCGCTCGAGGAAGAAAAAGCTCTTGCGTGGCGCAATTTTTGCAGCGTTAAATTGGATTGCCCTGACCATCCTTTGGGGCAAACCTAACGGAGCAGGACGATGACATTAATCAACCGAAGAGGTCTGCTGGGAACGGGCTCGGCCATGCTGGCGTTCGCGGCATTTGGCAACAAGACCGCTTTGGCGGCGGGATCGCCGGGATTGACCACCCATGTGCTCGATACCGCAAGCGGTAAACCTGGCGAGGGGGTCAAGATCGAGTTCAGCGTGCTTGAGGGCGAAACCTACAAGCTGCTCACGACCGTCACCACCAACGCTGACGGCCGCAACGCACAGCCGTTGCTGACGCCGGAGAACATGAAGGCCGGCAAATACCAGCTCGTGTTCTACACCGGCGAATACTTCGCCAAGCAAGGCACCGTACTCCCCAACCCGCCCTTCCTTGAGAAGGCCATCATCCAGTTCGGCATGGCCGATGCGACGTCGCACTATCACGTGCCGATCCTCGTATCGCCGTGGAGCTACACGACCTATCGCGGCAGTTAAGGTCACTTCCGCAACGCAAGGATGCTGAAAATGACGGGTCGTTCTAGGCTGCTTGCGTGCCTGGTGTTGGTTTTCGCTCTCGGGCCGGCGTTTATTGCGAATGCGATCGCCGGCCCGGCCGATATGGCGCCGATCAATGCGATGGATCGCGCCGCCTTTGT
>CAVVZW010000216.1:0-25100 GCA_963752265.1 uncultured Alphaproteobacteria bacterium | reverse complement strand
CAGTGAGCGGAAAGACCGAGGCACATTCGATGATCCCGCATTGCCGTAGCTCGTCTCTTCGCCGGCGCGTTCATTCCTGTCAATCAGGATGACGTCGCGGCCGAGCTTTTGCAGATGCAAAGCCGCGCTGACGCCGACCATGCCTGCGCCCAGCACAAGCACATCACCCTTCGGTTCCGCCATTGGTACTTCCTCATCTTTGGCGCAACCACGAAGCCGCCAGCGTAGAACTAAAGGCGGGCCCGATGCCCGCAAACCGTTAGCCAGAGGAAATCGCCTTTGCGTGGCGGCTAAACTCTGGCAACATGGTTTAGTTATTGCATAAGCGAAGTGTACACCAGCGCGGAGAGCGTTCACCAATGCTGTTACGTCAGATCTTGCTTGCAACGGCCACCGCATCGATTGTCGCCTTTGCCGCGATGCCGGCCTCAAGCCAGACCGTACGCTACGCCAATCAGGGCGAGCTCAAATCGCTCGATCCCTATACGCTCAAGGAAACGACGACCATCGCCCATCATGCCCATGTCTATGAGGGCCTGGTCAGCCGCGACAAGGATCTGAAGATTGCTCCGGCGCTGGCCGAAAGCTGGGAGACCCCGGAGCCGACCCGCTGGCGTTTTCACTTACGCAAGGACGTCAAGTTTCACAACGGCGACCCCTTCACCGCCGATGACGTGATTTTTTCCGCCGACCGCGTGCGCGCCAAGGGTTCAAACTTCCTCACCAACGTTCCCGCCGACGCCAAATTCATCAAGATCGACGACTACACGGTGGACGTTAAACTCGACAAGCCGAATCCCATTCTGACTTCACAATGGGACGGCTGGTTCATCATGGACAAGAAATGGTGCGAGGAAAACAATTCCACCGCGCCGACGCCGGCTTCAGCCACCACACCGAGCTACGCGTCACTGCACGAGAACGGCACTGGTCCGTTTATCATCGAAAGCCATCAGCCCGGCGTAAAGACCGTATTCAAGGTCAATCCGAACTGGTGGGGCAAACCCGAGCACAATATTAAAGAGATCATCTTCACGCCGATCGGATCGGCGTCAACACGCGTGGCCGCGCTGTTGTCGGGCGAAGTCGACGTGATCGAGCCGGTGCCGACGCAAGACATTCAGCGCGTGAATGCCGGCGGCAACGCGACCGTCCTGACCGGACCGGAAGTCCGCACCATCTTTCTTGGCATGGATCAGGAGCGCGACGAGTTGCTCTATTCCAACATCAAGGGCAAGAATCCCTTCAAGGACATTCGCGTCCGCGAAGCCTTCTACAAGGCGATCGATGTCGATCTGATCAAGAATCGCGTGATGCGCGGACTCTCCACGCCCTCGGCTTTGATGGTCGCCCCACAGTTGTTCCCGCTGTCAAAGGATTTCATCCGGCCGAAAGCCGATCCCGATGCAGCCAAGAAATTGATGGCCGAAGCCGGTTACCCCGACGGCTTCGAAGTCACGATGGATTGCCCAAACGACCGTTACATCAACGACGCCGATATTTGCCAGGCCGTGGTCGGGATGCTCGCGCGCATCGGCGTCAAGGTTACTTTGCTGGCGCAACCCAAGGCGCAGTATTTCGGCAAGGTGCTCAAGCCGGGCGGTTATCAGACCTCGTTCTATCTGCTGGGCTGGACTCCTGCGTCGATGGATTCCCATAACGTGCTCTACGACATCATGGGCTGTCACGATCCGAAGGAGCCGACCCGCGGCGAAGCCAACCTTGGCGGCTACTGCAACAGAGAGCTCGATGCGCTGGCCGACAAAATTCTGGTCGAAACCGACACCGCCAAGCGCGACCAGATGATCAAGCAGGCTTTCGAAATCGGAATCAAGGATTATGGCTATATCCCGCTACACCAGCAGTCGCTGGCCTGGGGCGTTTCGAAAAAAGTGAAAATCGTCCAGCGCTCCGACAATCAGGTTCTGTTCTATTGGGCAACGAAACAAGAATAGCGCGACGGTGGCGGCGCGTATTGCGTTTTTGAAGAAGTGAAAGGAAGAGATGCTCGCTTTCACGCTTCGCCGGGCCATTCAGGCGATCGGCGTCATGATCGCCGTCGGGATTATATCATTCTCGATGTTCCGCTTCGTCGGCGACCCCGTGAGTTAGATCGTCTCCATCGACACCTCCGCGACGGAGCGAGCCGAGATCAGAAAATCGCTCGGGCTCGACGATCCCGTCGCCGTGCAGTTCGCCCGCTATTTCGCCAATGCCGCGCAATTCAAGTTCGGCGTGTCCTATCAATTTCGCCTTCCGGTGGCCGACATTCTAAAGGAGCGGATGCCGGCAACGCTGGAGCTCGCAACCTGCGCCACCATTCTTGCGATGGTCTTCGGCATCCTGATGGGAGTTCTATTCAGCGCTGCGGCGCGACACGATTCTTGCCGGGGTTTTCCAGGCAGTTTCGCTGATCGGCATTTCGCTGCCGACGTTTCTGATCGGCATTCTCCTGATCTACCTGTTTTCGGTGACGCTCGGCTGGCTACCCTCGTTCGGGCGCGGCGACGTCGTGCATTTTGGCTGGTGGAGCACGGGCCTTCTGACCGTCTCCGGGCTCAAGGCATTAATCCTGCCATCGATCACGCTCGGCTTGTTCCAGATGACCCTGATCATGCGGCTGGTGCGAGCCGAGATGCTCGAGGTATTACGCACCGACTATATCCGCTTCGCCCGGGCGCGCGGATTGACGACCCGCGCGATCCATTTCGGACACGCGCTGAAGAATACGCTGGTTCCTGTCATCACTGTGGCCGGCCTGCAATTTGGTTCGGTTATTGCATTTGCAATCATCACCGAAACTGTTTTCCAGTGGCCCGGCATGGGGCTTCTGTTCGTTCAGGCCGTGCAGAATGTCGATATCCCGATCATGGCAGCCTATCTGCTGATGGTGTCGCTGATCTTCGTCACCATCAATCTCGTGGTTGACGTGCTCTACACGGTGGTGGATCCGCGCCTGCGCGCTACAGTCGGCCGTCCGGCGTAAGGGAGCTGACATGTCCGACGCCGCCGTCTCCCACAAAACCGCTTCAAGCCGCCCGGCGCCAGCCGGTCTATTCCGGCGCGCGCTCGACAGCGACGTCTTCTATTCGTTCCGCCGGTCGCGGCTGACGGTCGTGGCCGCAACCGTGACAATGCTTTTCTTCGTGGTGGCGATCGCCGCACCCCTCCTGGCAGTTCAGGATCCCTTCGACCCGTCACAGCTTCAGCTCATGAATTCGCGGATCGCGCCACTTTGGGCCGCCGACGGCCAAAGCCCGTTTCTGCTCGGCACGGATGAACAGGGCCGCGATGTCCTTTCGGCGATCCTCTACGGTTTGCGTATTTCGCTGATCGTCGGCATCCTCGGCGTGGTGTTTTCAGGCGCGCTCGGCATCACGCTTGGCCTGATCGCCGGTTATTTCGGCGGCGCGATCGATGCGCTGATCATGCGTATCGCCGACGTGCAGCTTACCTTCCCCGCCATTCTCATCGCGCTATTGGTCAATGGCGTCGCCAAGTCGTTGTTCGGCAACCGGCTGGACGCGATGACCACGCTTGTGGTGCTGGTTCTCGCGATCGGCCTGAGTTTCTGGGTGCAATATGCGCGCACCGTTCGCGGCTCTGTCATGGTGGAAAAGAACAAGGATTACGTGGCGGCGGCGCAACTGATCGGCCTCCCCGCGCCGGTCATTATGCTGCGGCACGTTCTTCCCAACACGATGGGGCCGATCCTGGTGATTGCAACCATCAATCTCGCGCTCGCTATCATTACCGAGGCAACCTTGTCGTTTCTCGGCGCGGGCATGCCCGACACCATGCCCTCGCTTGGCACCTTGATCCGGATCGGCAACAACTATCTGTTCGCCGGAGAGTGGTGGATCGTGGCCTTCCCCGGCATCGCGCTCGCGGTGCTGATTTTGTCCATCAACCTGCTCGGCGACTGGCTGCGCGACGCCCTCAACCCGAAACTGCGATGAGCGAACCCGTCCTCTCGTTGCGTAACCTGCGGGTCGAATTCGTCACCCGTCATAGCGCGCTGCGTGCGATCGACGGCATTTCCTTCGATATCGCCAAGGGCGAGGTGCTGGGCGTGGTCGGCGAATCCGGCGCCGGAAAATCCGTAACGGGTCTTGCGGTCATTGGCCTGATCGACCGGCCCGGCCGTATCGCCGGTGGCGAAATCTATCTGTCTGGTTTGCGCATCGACAACCTGCCGCCGGAGGAAATGCGGCGCATCCGCGGAAAGCGGATCGGAATGATTTTCCAGGATCCGCTGACGAGTCTCAATCCGCTCTACCGGATTGGCGATCAACTGATCGAGACCATCCGCACCCACACCAATCTGTCGGAACAGGCGGCGCGCAAGCGCGCCATCGACCTGCTCGCCGAGGTCGGCATTCCCGCGCCGGAAAAACGCATCGACGCCTATCCGCACGAATTTTCCGGCGGCATGCGCCAGCGCGTCGTCATTGCGCTGGCGATTTGCGCCGAGCCCGAGTTGATCATCGCGGACGAACCGACCACGGCGCTGGACGTCTCGGTGCAGGCACAGATCATCACACTGATCAAACGACTTGGGCGCGATCACGGCACCGCCGTGATGCTTGTGACCCATGACATGGGTGTGATTGCGGAGACCTCTGACCGTGTCGCGGTGATGTATTCCGGCCGTATCGCCGAAATCGGGCCGGTGCGCGACGTCGTGCAAAATCCGCTGCACCCTTACGCCAAAGGCCTGATGGGCGCGATCCCGACACTCGCCAGCGACGCCGCGCGCCTGATCCAAATTCCCGGTGCCATGCCGCGACTGTCCGCGATCCCGCCGGGGTGCCCATTCAACCCGCGCTGCGCCTTTGCGTTCGACCGCTGCTTTACCGAGCGGCCCGAGCCGATCAAGCACGGCACACAGGCGGTCGCCTGTCATCTCTATGACGCCTCCGCGACGGACACCGCGGCATGACAGGAAAGCCCCTTGTCGAGGTGAAAAACCTGCGCCGCGTCTTTGACGTCTCCAAACCGTGGCTCAATCGCCTTCTCGAAGGCGGACAACTGGAATTTCTGAAAGCGGTCGACGACATCAGTTTCGACATTGCCAAAGGCGAGACCTTTGCACTGGTCGGGGAATCCGGTTCGGGGAAAACCACCGTGGCGCGCATGGTGGTCGGACTGTTGCCGCCGACATCAGGGGATGTCGTCATCGACGGTGTTTCGATGACCGATCCGAACCAGGCCCAGGTGCGGCGGCAGTTGCGCCGCCGTATCCAGATGATTTTCCAGGACCCCTATGCAAGCCTCAATCCGCGGCTTCGGGTCGATGCCATCGTCGCCGAACCGATCCGCGCTTTCGATCTGATCAAAAGCGAATCCGACATTCGCGCCCGCGTCGGCGAATTGCTCGGCCTCGTCGGCCTTCATGCCGACGACGGTTGGAAATATCCGCATGAGTTCTCCGGCGGACAGCGCCAGCGTATTGCGATTGCGCGCGCGCTGGCGTCGGAAGCGGAATTCATCGTCTGCGACGAGCCGACCTCGGCGCTCGATGTGTCGGTTCAGGCGCAGATCCTCAACCTGATGCGCGATCTGCAAGACAAGTTCGGCCTCACCTATCTCTTCATCAGCCACAACCTCGCCGTCGTCCGGCATATGGCCAGGCGCATCGGCGTCATGTATCTCGGCCGCGTCGTCGAGATCGCGGACGCGCATGCGCTTTTCGATGCACCGCGAATGCCCTATACCAAGATGCTGCTCGGCGCGGTGCCTGATTTGGCCATGTCCGGCCGCCAGCGTATTCCCGTGAAAGGTGAAATTCCGAACCCGATCAACCCGCCGGCGGGCTGCTCGTTCAACCCGCGCTGCCCGCTCGCTTTTGATCGCTGCCGCCGTGAGACGCCCGTGCTGATCGACGGGGTGGCCTGCCATGCCGTTAACAATCCTGCCGAAGCTGTGATAACTGCATGACCGAAGCCGGTTGGCAGGGCGCGTCGCCTGTGGTCAATTGCGGCGCTTCCAAACAACATCAAAAAAACCACGGATACCCATGGGCCACGTCAATCCTGATCCCTTCACCACCCGCCCCGAAATCGAGGGCATGTTCGGCGTGGTCACCTCGACCCATTGGATAGCCACCGCAGTCGGCATGGGCATTTTGGAAAAAGGCGGCAACGCGTTTGACGCCGCCGTCGCGACCGCCTTCACCTTGCAGGTGGTCGAGCCGCATCTGAATGGCCCAGGCGGCGATGTGCCGATCATCGTGCATGACGTCAAGCGCGGTGCTACCCAGGTGATCTGCGGTCAGGGCCCCGCGCCCGCCGGCGCGACCATCGCGCATTACAAGAGCGAGGGGCTGGAGATGGTGCCTGGCACCGGGCTGCTCGCGGCCTGCATTCCCGGCACGTTCGAATCCTGGATGCTGCTTCTGCGTGATTACGGCACCATGCGTCTGCGCGAGGTGTTGGAACCCGCCATCGCGTACGCCCGCGACGGCTATCCGTTCCTGGAGCGCGCGGCTGCGACCGTCCAGACCGTCGAACAATTGTTCCGGAAATATTGGACGACCTCGGCCGCGGTCTATCTGCCCAACAATGAGGTGCCGAAACCGGGCGCGATCTTCACCAATCCGAAGCTGGCGGAAACCTATACCCGCATCCTGAAAGAAGCCGAAAGCGTAGGCGGGGATCGCGACGCGCAAATTGAGGCCGCGCGCAAAACCTGGTCGAAAGGCTTTGTGGCGGAAGCCATCGACAAATTTTGCCGCACGCAAGAAGTGATGGACGTCAGCGGATCGCCACATCGCGGCGTGCTTTCTGCCGACGACATGGCGCGCTGGCAGCCGACCATCGAGGCGCCGCTGACCTATGACTACGGCCGCTATACGGTTTGCAAGGCCGGCGTCTGGAGCCAGGGGCCGGTGACGTTACAGCAGCTCGCGCTATTGAAGGGCTTTCAGCTCGACGGACTTGATCCGACCAGCCCTGAATTCATTCACACCCAGATCGAATGCGCCAAACTGGCCTATGCCGACCGCGAGAAATTTTACGGCGATCCGAAATTCGTGGAGGTGCCGATCGCAACGCTGTTGTCGGATGCCTACAACGACGAACGGCGGAAGCTGATCTCGGACAAGGCCTCGCTCGAATTCATTCCCGGCTCGGTCAAAGACTTTGGCGGCGTCGTGAAGCTGCGGCATCAGGAAGGCCAGCGCGAGGCGGTCGGCGCCATGGGCGCGGGCGAGCCCACCGTCGGGCGCTTCGGCGAGGTGAGAGGCGACACCGTCCACTTCGACATCATCGATCAGGCCGGCAATATGATCTCGGCGACGCCGTCCGGCGGCTGGCTGCAATCGTCGCCGGTGATTCCCGAGCTCGGCTTCTGCCTCGGCAGCCGCGCGCAGATGTTCTGGCTTGAAGAAAATCATCCCGCCTCGCTCGCGCCCGGCAAACGCCCGCGCACCACGCTGTCGCCGACCATGGCGCTGCGCGATGGCGAGCCATACCTTGCCTGGGGTTCGCCCGGCGGCGACCAGCAGGATCAGTGGATCACGCAATTCTTCCTGCGGCACGTTCATGCCAAGATGAATTTGCAGGAAGCCATCGACGCACCGGCCTGGCATTCCGAGCATTTCCCGATCTCATTCTGGCCGCGCACCTCCCGTCCCGGCGTGCTGGTGGTCGAGAACCGCGTGCCTGCGGCAACCATCGAAAACTTGCGCGAGCGCGGACACATCGTCGAGGTCGGCCCGGATTGGTCCGAGGGCCGCCTGACTGCTGCCTCGAAAATCGGCCGCCGCCGCCGCGCCGCCGCCAACCCGCGCGGCATGCAGGGCTACGCGGCCGGACGCTAATTCTCATGACCTGGTCGATCATTGCCAAGGACAATGCCACCGGCCAGATCGGAATAGCCGTCGCCACGAAATTCTTCGCCGTCGGCTCGCTTGTGCCTCACATCGCCCCCGCGATCGGCGGCATCGCAACCCAGGCGCTCGTCAATCCCTATTACGGGATCGACGGCGTGAGGCTGCTTCGCGAGGGCCGCGCGCCACGCGATATCATCGAAACGCTCCTGGCAAGCGACGCCGGGCACGCCAGCCGTCAGCTCCATATCCTGGACGCGAAGGGGCAGATCGCCGCTTATACGGGCAAGGACTGCGTCGACTGGTGCGGGAATCTGGAAGGCAATGGCTTTTCGATTGCCGGTAATATGCTCGCAGGCCCCCGCGTTCTGGATGATACCGCGAAAGCTTATGTTGCCAACATCGGCATGCCTTTTGCACGGCGTCTGATCGCCGCCATGCGCGCGGGCGAGCTGGCTGGCGGCGACAAGCGGGGCAAGCAATCGGCGGCACTTTTGATTTACGGCGAAGAGGAATGGTCCGATCTTGATTTACGCGTCGATGACCACACCGATCCTCTCGCTGAACTCGAACGGCTGGAAGCTGTGAGCCGCGAACGCTGGGTGCATTTCCGAAAATACCTGCCGAGCCGGAAAAATCCGGCCGGGATCACCGATCGCGCGGTGATCGATGCCGGCATCGCGGCGGCGCTCGAAGGCGAGCGATGACCGACACACCGCTGATCGAGATCCGGGATTTGCGGGTCACCTTTCGTGGCGATGACGGCCGTACCACACATGCGGTCGATGCGGTCGATCTTGCCGTCGCGCGAGGCGCCACGCTCGGCCTCGTCGGCGAGTCCGGTTGCGGCAAGAGTGTCACTTCGCTCGCCGTCATGGGACTACTGCCGAAACAATCGGCCGAGGTGACCGGATCGATCCGCTTCGACGGATTCGATTTGCTCAACGTCTCCGATCAGATCCGGCGCGACCTGCGCGGCAATCGGCTTGCCATGATCTTCCAGGAACCGATGACGTCGCTCAACCCGAGCTTCACCATCGGCGACCAGATCATCGAATCCATTCTCCGTCACCGTGGTGGAAGCAGAACGGCCGCACGCAAGCGGACCATCGAATTGTTGAGACGGGTGCATATTCCCTCGCCGGAGCGGCGCATCGACGAATATCCGCACAAGCTTTCCGGCGGCATGCGCCAGCGCGTGATGATCGCCATGGCGCTTGCCTGCGATCCCCGCCTCCTGATCGCCGACGAACCCACCACCGCGCTCGACGTCACCTTGCAGGCCCAGATTCTCGATCTGATGCGCGAGCTGAAGGCCGAGAGCGGCGCAGCCATCATCCTGATTACCCACGATCTCGGCGTGGTTGCCGAAGTCTGCGACGAGGTCGCGGTGATGTATGCCGGTGAGGTCGTCGAACAAGCGGACGTCGATGCGTTGTTCGCGACCCCGCAACATCCCTACACCGTCGGTCTGCTTGGCTCAATTCCACGGCTCGACCAGCGTGCGACGCATCTCGCGACCATCGAGGGTATGGTCCCCAACATGGCAAGCCTGCCCAAAGGCTGCCGGTTCGCGGCGCGATGCCCCTTCGTCGAAGACGCCTGCGCCACAGCCCCGCCGCCGCTTGCCGAAGTCAGCCCCGGCCATTGGTCACGCTGCATCCGTGCGCCGCTGGAGAGGCTGGTGTCGTGACCATGCTCTTAGAGGCTAAAAACCTGGTCAAGCATTTCGTCGCGGCGCGCTCAATGTTCGGCCGGCCGACGGCTTTCGTGAGGGCCGTCGACGGCGTCTCATTCAGCGTCAATGCTGGCGAGACGCTGGCGCTGGTTGGCGAATCCGGTTGCGGCAAGTCGACCGTCAGCCGGCTGGTGTTGCGGTTGATCGAACCCGATCAGGGCGACATCCGGTTTGAAGGCCGCGATCTCTTAGGCATGGACGCGAAGGAATTGCGAGCCTTCCGCCGCGACGCGCAGATCATCTTCCAGGACCCGTATGCCTCGCTCAACCCGCGGATGACCGTCGGCCAGATTCTGACCGAGCCGCTGGTGCTGCATGATCTCGTGCCAGTAGATCGACGCCGCGAACGGGTCGAGGAGCTACTGCGGCTGGTCGGTTTGGAGCCGCGCTTTGCGCGCCGCTACGCCCACGAATTTTCCGGCGGCCAGCGCCAGCGTATCGCGATTGCCCGCGCGCTCGCCGTCGAACCCAAACTGATCATCTGCGACGAGCCGGTCTCGGCGCTCGACGTCTCGATCCGTTCGCAAATCCTCAACCTGCTCGGCGACCTGCAAGCGCGGCTGGGGCTCGCCTATATCTTCGTCTCGCATGACCTTGCGGTGGTCAAGCACATCGCCGACCGGGTCGCGGTGATGAATCTCGGCCATATTGTTGAGACCGCGGACGCCGAAACATTGTTTGCTTCGCCGCGTCACCCCTATAGCCGGGCGCTGTTGTCCGCGATCCCGGTGCCGAAGCCGCGGGCCAAACGCAGCCGCATCGTGCTCGAAGGCGAGATGCCGAGCGCCATCGACCCGCCGTCCGGCTGCCGGTTTCACACCCGCTGCCCTTATGTGATCGAGCGTTGCCGGATCGAATTGCCGCAATTGCTGCCAAGCACCGCCGGACACCTGACCGCGTGCCATCGCGCCGGTGAATTGCCTGCTCCCGACGCGATCATCCCGAGCGATGGCGCTTTTTCGCCAGCCCTGGAGCGATTGGTCGCCGCGTTTGGAAGTGAGCCGGGGTTTCGGGGTTAGAATATGGACGGCGCCACGGGATTGGCTGGAGAGTCGATGTTAATGGAGACATGTGTGATGAAGATGATGCGTTTGGCGGCAATTGCAGCGGCCTTGCTGCTGTCGTTTGGGGCAATTGCTCACGCCCAGACCACGCTTCGTATCGGTCTTGCCGAGGATCCGGACGCGCTCGACCCTTCGACCGCTCGCACCTATGTCGGCCGTATCGTATTTTCGGCGTTTTGCGACAAGCTGTTCGACATCGACGAAAAGCTCAACGTCGTGCCGCAGCTGGCGCTGTCGCATGAGACTTCCACCGACGGCAAGGAAGTCACGATCAAGCTGCGGCCCGGCGTCAAGTTCCACGACGGCGAGGTGTTCGACGCGGAAGCCGCCAAATTCTCGCTCGACCGTCACCTCACTCTGCCGGTTTCGTTCCGCAAGCCGGAGCTCGCAGCCCTCGACCATGTCGAGGTCGTCGATCCCCTGACCATCAAGCTGGTGTTGAAGACGCCCTATTCGCCGCTAATCGCGCAGCTCACCGACCGTTCCGGCATGATGGTCTCGCCCAAGGCCGCCAAGGAGGCTGGCGACAAGTTCGGCCTGCATCCAGTCTGCGCGGGACCTTACAAGTTCGTCGAGCGCGTGCAGCAGGATCGCATCGTCTTCGAGAAATTCGCCGATTACTGGAACAAGGACAACGTCTTTATCGACCGGATCGTATTCCTGCCGATCGTCGATTCCACGGTGCGGCTCGCCAACCTCAAATCTGGCGGGCTTGATCTCATCGAACGCTTGCTGGCGACCGACATCAAGGACGTCCAGTCGGACTCCCGTCTTGTGCTGACGACGGCGCCGGAGCTCGGTTATCTCGGCCTCACCATCAACACCGATAACGACAAGAGCAAGGGCGGGCTCACCAACGCTAGGGTACGTCAGGCGCTCGACCTCGCAATCGATCGCGAGGCGCTCAATCAGGTCGTCTTCAATGGCGAGTTCACACCAGGCAACCAATGGATCAGCCCATCGCATCCTTATTACCAGCAGTCTTCCCCGATCCGGCCGCGCGATGTCGAAAAGGCCAAGGCGCTCCTGAAAGAATCCGGTGTCACGTTGCCCGTGACCATCGACTACATGGTGCCGAAGGGCTCGGAAAACGAATCGGTGGCGCAGGTCATTCAGTCGATGGCGGCCGAGGCCGGCTTCGACATCAAGATCCGCCTGATCGAGTTCGCGACCTCTTTCAAGCAGGCCCAGGCCGGTGAATTCCAGATCTTCCAGATCAACTGGAGCGGCCGTATCGATCCCGATGGAAATTCTTACGTCTTTCTGCACAGCAAGGCGCCGCAGAATGACGGCGGCTATGCCAATCCGGAAGCCGACCGGCTCATGGAGGAAGGCCGGCTGACCGGCGATTTCGCCCAGCGCAAGGCAATCTATGAGAAGCTGACAAAAATCATCCTCGCCGACGAGCCGATCATCTACCTCTATCACCGCAAGCTATTGTTTGCGCATACGACCAAACTTCAAGGCTACCGGCAGATGCCAGACGGTTTGGTGCGTGTCGTCGGGTTGAAGCTGAAGTGAGAGTGGTTATTACAGCCCCATGCTGAACTTCCTCGGCAAACGCATCCTGCAACTGATCCCGACACTGTTCTTCGTGTCGGTCCTGATCTTTCTGTTGCAGCACCTGTTGCCGGGCGATCCCGCGCTGGTGATGGCCGGAGAAGAACGCGATCCCGCCGTGATTGCGCAAATTCGCCAGCAATACCGGCTCGATCAGCCGATCCCGGTGCAATATTTCTATTGGGTCAAAGGCATTGCGTCCGGCGACTTCGGCAAATCCCTGCGTATCAAGGTCCCCGTGCGCGAACTGATCGCCCAAAAGCTGCCGGTGACGATGCAACTGGCTTCAATGGCGATCGTGATCGCCTTTTTGATCGGCATTCCCGCCGGCATTGTCTCGGCAGTCAAACGAGGCACGGTCTGGGACTACGGCGCCAACGTCGTCGCGCTGTGGGGCATCTCGACGCCGAACTTCTGGCTCGGGATCATGCTGATCTTTCTGTTCTCGATCGAACTCGGCTGGCTGCCGGCCTCGGGCTACGTGCCGCTCTCCGAGAATTGGCGCGCGAGCCTGGCCTCCACCATCATGCCGGCCTTTGTGCTCGGCAATGCCATTGCGGCGATCCTGATGCGGCATACGCGCAGCGCAATGCTTCAGGTGCTCGAAAGCGACTACGTCCGCACCGCCCGGGCCAAGGGTCTCTCCGAGCGCACCGTCATTCTCAAGCATGCCATGCGCAATGCGCTGACACCGATCATCACACTCGGCGCGCTCGAACTCGGTGAGTTGCTGTCGGGCGCGGTCCTGACCGAGCAGATTTTCACGGTGCCTGGTTTTGGCAAACTGATCGTCGATGCCGTGTTCAATCGTGACTATGCCGTGGTCCAGGGCGTGGTGCTGGTGACGGCAACGATCTACATCACGCTCAATCTGATCGCTGATATCGCCTATATCCTCGTCAACCCGCGGCTGAGGGGTTGATGATGACCGACGCCGCGATCGCCCCCCCGATTATTGTCACCCGCGACGAGTTTGAAACCCCGGTGCAACGCGCGCTGCGCCGGTTGTTGGCGCACAAGGGCGCGGTGGTGGGCCTCATCGTCATCACGGCTTTTATTGCACTGGCCGTATTCGCGCCTCTCATCGCGCCTTACGATCCGGTGGCGACGAGTTGGACGCTGGTGCGCAAGCCGCCATCCGCCCTGCACTGGTTCGGCACCGACGATCTCGGCCGCGATATTCTGAGCCGCGTGATCTTTGGCGCCCGCGCCTCGCTGGTGGCCGGTGCGATTTCGGTCGGGCTCGCGCTTTCGATCGGTGTCCCCTTCGGATTGCTCGCCGGCTATCGCGGCGGATTTGTCGACGCCCTGATCAGCCGGATCACGGATGCGATGCTCGCCTGTCCGTTCCTGATCCTGGCCATCGCGCTCGCCGCCTTCCTGGGGCCTAGTCTCAGCAACGCCATGATCGCGATCGGTATCTCCAAGACGCCGGTCTTTATTCGGCTGACCCGCGGCCAGACCATCGGCGTCAAGGTCGAGGACTATGTCGAGGCCGCCCGCGCGATCGGCAATCCGCCCTGGCGCATTGCACTGTTTCACATTCTGCCGAACATTCTGCCGGCACTTCTGGTGCAGGCCACGCTTACCGTCGCAACCGCCATCATCGCCGAAGCTGCATTGTCGTTCCTCGGCCTCGGGCAGCAACCACCTTCGCCCTCGTGGGGCGCCATGCTCAATTCGGCACAGCGCTTCCTCACCAATGCGCCCTGGATGGCGCTGTGGCCGGGCTTCGCGATTTTTCTGGTGGTGCTGTCGTTCAACCTGATTGGCGACGGCCTGCGCGACGCGCTCGATCCGAAGTCGCGATGACTTTGTCATTGCGAGGAGCAAAGCGACGAAGCAATCCATGGCATGGCATCAAAAGGTCTGGATTGCTTCGCTTCGCTCGCAATGACGGAAAATACGAACCCTATTCCTAAACCACCGTCTCGCGGCTTACCCTTCGGCAATCCATCTCGAATTCGAGATCGACCACCGGCGGGCGCGCGAAATGCCAGGTCAGACCGGATCGCATCGCGCCACGGCCGACGATCTCTTCAACCATCACGGGGTGA
Source organism: uncultured Alphaproteobacteria bacterium (assembly GCA_963752265.1). Taxonomy (GTDB): domain Bacteria; phylum Pseudomonadota; class Alphaproteobacteria; order Rhizobiales; family Xanthobacteraceae; genus Bradyrhizobium. Next base: position 10,850 of record CAVVZW010000216.1, on the reverse strand, counting down.
AAATCGTGCACCGTGTAGGCCTGCGCGGCCGTCGTGTCATTCCACGAAAATCCAAACGCAGCCAGGCGGCTTTCCATTTCGCGAACGGTGAAACCCACCTTCTCCCGCCATCCGTCCGCGCTGAGATCGCGGTAACGCACGATCCGTTCGGGATAGCTGCCGACGCCACCGCGCGCTTCTGCACCGCCGGCAATGACGAAATCAGGCACAGCCGGAAGTCGTTGCCCGGCGATCGGACGCACGAAAGAGAAAGCGTAGAACGACGGCGCCGCCGGTGGATCGATCTCCGGACAGACATTGCTGCGCGCGACAGGATTGGTGGCGCCGTCGAAGATGCCCCATTCGGCCAGCGTCTTCACGTAATGCTGGTTGAAGGCGAAAAAGCCGGCTTCCGTAAACGCGGCCGGTGAACGCAGCTCACAGGCACAGAACGACGTCAGCTTTTGGCCTGCGTTCTGGATGTAGGCCGCCGCCTGCGCAAACCCTTCGGCGAGCGGCGTTAACCTGTCAAAGCGCACGCGTTCGATCTCAAAGCCTTCGAACGCGCACGCGCCGCTCGAATACTGGAACACGGCCGGAATGAACCGATAATTGCCAGCGGCAAAATCGCGGGTCATGTCCGGGGCTCCCTTGACGCTGCGGTTCAGGTCGGCTTCAGCGCCTTGTTTCCAAGATCGAATTCCGCGATTTCCCTGGCTCGCTCGGATTCGGCGCCAGCGCGATGGTCGGTGGCGATCCACACATAGACCGCGGGCAGCACGAATAGCGTAAACATCGTGCCGATGGTCATACCGGAGACGACGACAAGGCCGATCGAGAACCGGCTCGCCGCGCCCGCGCCGCTCGCGGTGAGCAGCGGCAACAGGCCGGTGACCATCGCAGCCGTCGTCATCAGGATCGGACGAAGCCGGACGCGGGCCGCCATCTCGATCGCGGAACGGCGATCGAGGCTTTCCTTGAGCTGCAACTCATTGGCGAACTCCACCATCAGAATGCCATGCTTGCTGATGAGACCGACCAGCGTCAGCAGGCCGACCTGGGTATAAATGTTCATCGTCGCCGCTCCGAAGAACAACGGAATCAGCGCGCCGGATATCGCCATGGGCACGCTGATCATGATGACCAGCGGATCGCGCAGGCTTTCGAATTGCGCGGCCAGCACCAGGAAGATGATGATCAGCGCGAAGCCAAAGGTAATGGCCAGCTGATTGCCTTCCTGCACATATTGCCTGGAGTTGGCGAGATAATCGTGGCTGAAACCGGTGGGCAGTTTTTGCGCCTGGCTTTCCAGGAAGTCCACCGCCTGCCCCACCGTCACGCCCGGCATCGGCACCGCCTGGAAAGTCGCCGAGTTGAGCTGGTTATAGTGAGTCAGCGAATTCGGATCGGTCCCGGTTTCGATCGACACCACCGTCGACAACGGAATCTGCTGGCCGGTCGGAGTCGACAGATAATAGGTACCGAGCGACTCCGGCGACAGGCGGCTCTCGCGCGGCACCTGCGGAATCACCTGATAGGATCTCCCCTCGAGGTTGAAGCGGTTCACATAATTTCCGCCTAGCATGGTGGCAAGCGTATTGCCTATGCTCTGCATGGTGAGGCCGAGGTCGCTCGCCTTGGAACGATCGACCTTGATCCGCACCACCGGCTGGTTGAAGTCGAGATCGCTGTCCGAGACGATGAACAATCCGCTCTTGCGTGCGGCGTCCTTCAGCTTGTTCATCTCCTCGAAGACCGACCGGAAGCTGTTCGTCGAACTGATCACCATTTGAATCGGCAGGCCGCCAGGGCCGCCCGGCAGCGGCGGCAGGTTGAACGCAAAAGCGTTCATGCCTTCAATCTTGCTCAGCTCCGCCTGCACCAGCGGCTTCAAGTTGATGGAGGAACGTGTACGCTCGTCCCACGGCTTCAGCAGCATGCCGGCGATGCCACTTTGCGGGCCGGCGATGCCATTCAGAACGAAGCGGAGATCGGTTTCCGGAAACTTGGAATAGGCCTTGTCGAGCTTGGCGCCGTAGAAATCGTAATAGTCGATATTAGCGTATTTCGGCGCCTTGGTCAGCGTAAAGACGATGCCCTGGTCTTCCTCAGGTGCGAGTTCCTTGGCCGTATGCAAATAGAGGAACCCGACCAGCCCCAGAATCGTCAGCGCGAATAGCCCGGTGATCGGGCGATAGTCGAGCGAGCGATCGAGCATGCGGCCGTATCCGCGCGTCGTTGCGCCGAACACCCGGTTGACCAGTTTGGCGAAACGCCCTTCCTCCGCGCTTTTGAGGAAGATCGAGCACATCATCGGCGATAGCGTCAGCGCGATCACACCGGACACGATCACCGAACCCGCGAGCGTAAAGGCGAATTCGCGGAATAACGCGCCGGTGAGCCCGCCGAGGAAGCCGATCGGCGCGTACACCGCGGCGAGCGTGATGGTCATGGAGATAACCGGGCCCACGATTTCGCGCGCGCCGATCATGGCGGCTTGTACCGGCGGCTTGCCCTCTTCGAGATGGCGATGGATGTTTTCGACCACAACGATGGCGTCATCGACGACGAGGCCGATCGCGAGCACCATGGCGAGCAGCGTCAACAGGTTGAAGCTGAAGCCCGCAGCCAGCATCAGGCTGCACACGCCGATCAGCGATAGCGGAATGGTCACGACCGGGATCAGCACCGAGCGGAACGAGGCCAGGAACAGGAAGATCACCACGACCACGATGAGGACGGCCTCACCTAGCGTCTTTTCCACCTCGTCGATCGACGACTGGATGAATTTGGTGGAGTCATAGGCCACCTTCATCTTCATGGACGGCGGCAAGTTGCGCTCAAGCTCTGGGAACAGCGCGCGCACGCCCTTCACCAGTGTCAGCGGATTGCCCTGTGGCGTCACCTGCACGCCGATGAAGATCGCGTGCTCGCCGTTAAAGGCGACACTGGCATCGTTACTTTGCGCCGCCAGTTCAACGGTTGCGATATCTTCGATCCGGACGAAACCTCCGTCCTTGGATTTGACGATCATCCGCTTGAACTGGTCGAGATTCTGCAGATCGGTGTTGGCCGAGACGTTCGAAACGATGAAAAAGCCCTTGGACTGGCCCGCTGCCGCCTGGAAATTGTTGGCGGCGATCGCGGCGGCAACGTCATTCGGCGAGATGCTGCGTCCGGCCATGCGCACGGGATCGAGCCACAGCCGCATTGCGAAAGTCTGCCCGCCGAGAATATCGGCCGAGGCGACGCCATCGACGGTGGAGAGCACCGGCTGCACCACGCGGGTCAGATAGTCCGAAATCGCCGATGCCGACAGCACCTCGGACGAAAAGCCGAGATACATCACGGCCGTGGCCTGGCCGGTCGACTTGGCAACGATAGGATCGAACGATTCCTTCGGGATGAGGTATTTGACCGAATTCACCTTGGCGAGAACTTCGGTCAGCGCCTGGTTCGGGTCGAAATTCAGTTTGATGAAGACCTGGATCGTGCTGGTGCCGAGCACCGACGACGACGTCATGTAATCGACGCCTTCGGCAGATGCGACCGCCTGCTCGATTGGCGTCGTGATGAAACCCTGGATCAGATCGGCAGCCGCGCCCGGATAGACGGTGGTGACGGTCACCACCGTATTCGACAGCTTCGGGTATTGCCGGATCGGCAGCACCGTCGCCGCGCGCAAGCCGATCAGCAGGATCAGCAGGCTGACGACAACGGCCAACACCGGCCGCTTGATGAAGATATCAGTCCAGACCATCGGACAGCTCCGGCTCTTGAATTCGTAAAGCGCGAATTAATGAAGCGCGATTAGTAGCGCGGCGGGTTCGTTGGAATTGGCGGCGGCGGATCGGTCGAGATCGCGACTGCGGCGCCAGATTGCAGCTTGAGCTGACCAACCGCGACCACACGGTCGCCGGCCTTGAGTTCCTTCGAGGACTTCGACGCGGCCGTCCAGCCGGGTACCGGTCCGCACGAAGGTGCGCACCGCAGTCAGGCTGGTCTTGCCGTCGTCGCTTTTCTTCTCGGTGATGAGAAAGACGGAATCGCCGTAAAGCGTGTAGTCGACGGCGGTTTCCGGCACGGTGACGACCGGCGGCTTGTCCGGCAATACCACCGTCGTGGTCGTAAACATGCCTGGCTTGAGGATGTGATCGGGATTGGCGATCGTGGCCTGAACGCGGATGTTGCGCGTATCGGCCGCGATTTGCGGTTCGATCGTCGTGATCTTGCCCTCGAAGGTGCGGCCGGGATAGGCATCGACCGAGAGGCGCACGGTCTGGCCGACCTTGAGCGCCGCGCTCGCCTTCTCTGGCGTGCTGAAGTTGGCATAGAGCATCGACAGATCGGTCAACGTGACGATCTGCGTTCCGGCGCTGAGATACTGGCCGACCTCGATGCGGCGGACACCCAGTTCACCATCGAACGGCGCGCGCACGAGCTTCTGCGAAATGAGCGCTTCGGTCTTGGCAATGCCGGCGACAGCCTGATCGTAAGTCGCCTGCGCGGCATCGGCGGTCGACTGCGGGCCGAACTGACGCGCCGCCAATTGCTTGGCGCGATCAAGCGCCAGCGAGGCGCCGGTAGCCTGCGCTTTGAAGCTGGCGAGATCTCCCTGCTCAGGGCTATCGAACAACTGCACCAGCGGGCTTCCTGACTTCACCGAAGCGCCTGCCGTGAACATAATGTCGGTGATGCGCCCCGAAACATCCGAAGTGACATTGACCTGATGCACGGCGGCGAGATCACCGACAGCCGTAAGCAAGTTGGGAACCAGTTCGGTCTTCGCCTCAACCACCGTCACCGATGACGGCGGCGGTCTGTTGTTGGCGAAGAACTGCTTGATCATCTCGCCGCGGAAGTGGTTGAACCAGACGAGACCGCCAACGAGCGCCGCCAGCAAAATACCGATAACGGCAAACCACAGCACCATCCGAACCGGGCGCTTAGCGGATTTATCGGCGATCGGCCGGCCCGCGATATGGCTTTCGGTCACAATGTTCATAGTGATGCGCCTTCTGAAATTGCCGGCTGCCCGGCATCCCGGGCAAGATCGCGGTCGAGGTAATGGGTAATCGCGGCTTCGTTCAAGCCAATGCCGCGGAGGATAAATTCGAAAAGCTGTCGTTCGGAATCAGCGCCTTCGCCATAGGCTAGACACGGTATGGCCGGCAGGCGGGTTACGGTTACCATCAGCAGAGTATGATGGACAAACCAGAACAGGTTCATCGGCTTGCGCCCGACCAGTTTGGCGTCCCCCGCATCGATGGCTCGTTTGAGCGAGGCCTCGAAGACGGAACCGATCAACCCGCCGATTTTGTCGTAAATCAGCCGGGCAAATTCGCCGTCATCGAGGTGGCTCGCCAACATCAGGCGAAGACGCTGGGCGTCCTCTTGATCGGGCATGGCCTGCACTTCCTGGAAATGGCGGACCATTTCGCGGATCAGAACCACCAGCGTTTCGGTGGAGGGCTCAAGTTCGAGCAGGCGATGCAGCTCCGGATCAGCCGCGCATTCCTCGGCGAGAATTTCCGCATAAAGCGCCGATTTGGTCGGGAAATGCTTGAATAGCAGCCCTTCGGAAATCGAAGCCGCCGCCGCCACGCTCTTGGTCGTGGTGCCCGCGAAGCCGTGGCGGGCAAAGCAGCGCTTGGCGGCGCCCAGAATCAATTGCCGGCGCAGGTCGCTGGTCATGCGGAGGGTGCTCATCTTGTGAGTAAGCACTCACCCTCAAGCTGTGTCAAGGATTTCTGCTGCGGTGCAAAACTCCTGTAGCGGGGTCAAGAAGATAGGTTCCCGCCCGTAACCGGGCTTGCCGAAGCTAGATCGGGCCGAATCCCAGCGAACCCCGGATCCGGTTCAGGATGAAGGTACCATCCCGGCTGGCGAGCACCCGCTCCAGATTGGCGCTGTCGATCTTGATGCTGGCAAAGCGCGGGCCGGCGGCGACATCCTGCATGGAGGCCGCAAACAGCTTGATGTCGGCCATGGTCGCAACGCTGCGGGCATCTTTGATGCCGCAGGCCTTGGCTACGGCGACGAGGTCGGTGTTGGTTCCCGTATGGCTCGCCTGTCCGCCGGTCTCGCCATAGACCTCGTTATCAAGCACCACGATGGTGAGATTTTTCGGCTGCTGCAGACCGACCGTGGCCAGGCTGCCGATCCCCATCAGCATCTCGCCGTCGCCGGTGATCACGACGACCGGCAGTTCCGGCTGGGCGAGCGCCACGCCAAGACCGATCATCACGGCGCCGCCCATCGCGCCCCACAGATAGAAATTGCGGTCGTGATCGCCAGCGGCGGCAATATCGTAGGTCGAGGCGCCGAGACCGCCAACGGCGATGGCGCCCTTGCGCCCTTCAAGCAGGGCCGAGACGACGCTGCGGCGTTCGAGAAGGTTTGCTTTGCTCATTTCACGAACACCTTTGCGCCGATCAGGCGTTGCGACAACAATACAGCCGTCGGCGTGCAGGCATTGTAAGCTTGTCCCGCGGCCGCCTCGACCACTTCCCGCACTTCGCCGGCATGCGACGCCCGCAAGACCTTGATGCCGGACAGTTCGAATACGCCCGCGGTGGTCGAGCCCATCGGCACCTGCCACGGATTGAACTCGCCCCACTCACCGCGCATCGTCACCAGCGTCAGGAACGGCAAGCGAAAAATTTGCGTGAGCGAGAACATGTTGATGCAGTTGCCGACGCCGCTTGATTGCATCAACAGCACACCGCGCTGGCCAGCTGCCCAGGCACCTGCGAGCAGCGCCACCCCCTCCTCTTCCGTCGTCAGCGGGACCGCCCGCATGGAACGCGCAGCGAGAACCCGCGTGATCAATTGCGAATGCCCGGCATCCGGCACGTAGGGCACCTGGCGGACATCGAAGCGCTGCAAAATGTCGAAAATCTCGTCCGGCCAGGCCGGCGCGGCCTCGGTTGGCGCTTCGTTACGGGCGTCCATACTGGTTCCTCGGGGAAAGACTCTGCGGCCGACTTTAGAGGGACTTTCGCTTTTCGAAAGATCGAAAATGGCATATCGATGCTCGCTCAAGAGATGGCAGCATGAATGCGAACGCAAGAGAGTTAGCTGACAGCTTCGACCTGGAGAAACTGACCAGCGAATTCTACGCCGACCCCTATTCGACCTATCGTGCGCTGCGGGAGCACGCGCCGGTCAAGCGCATGGCCAACGGGTCTTATTTCCTGACCCGCTATGACGATCTGCTCACCGCCTACAAGAACACCCGCGTCTTCTCGTCGGACAAGAAAAAGGAGTTCGCGCCGAAATATGGCGCCTCCCTGCTCTACGACCATCACACCACAAGCCTCGTCTTCAATGATCCCCCGGCGCACACCCGCGTGCGGCGGCTGATCATGGGCGCGCTGTCGCCGCGCGCCATTGCCGAGATGGAGCCCGCGCTGAGGAGGCTCGTCGATCGGTTGCTCGATGGGCTCGCCGATAAAAGCGAGGTCGATCTGATCGCGGACTTCGCCGCGGCAATCCCGATTGAGGTGATCGGCAACCTTCTCGACGTGCCGCCCGATGAACGCGAGCCGTTGCGCAATTGGTCGTTGGCTATTCTGGGCGCGCTCGAGCCTGTCATCAGCGCCGAAGCCTTTGCGCGCGGCAATACTGCCGTCGGCGAATTCCTGTCCTATCTCGAAACGTTGGTCGCGCGGCGGCGCGCCAAACCGGGCGACGGCGAACGGGACGTGCTGACGCGGCTCATCCAGGGCGAGACCGGCGGCGAGCGCCTCACCGAGAAAGAGCTTCTCCACAATTGCATCTTCCTGCTCAACGCCGGTCACGAGACCACCACCAATCTGATCGGCAATGGCCTTGTCACGCTCGCGAGCCACGATTCGGAAAGAGCGAAGCTGATCGAACATCCGGCACTGATCAAAACCGCCATCGAGGAAATGCTGCGGTATGAGAGCTCCAATCAGCTCGGCAACCGCATGACGACGGAGAGGATCGAACTCGGCGGTATTGAACTGCCGCCCGGCACTCCCGTGACGCTGTGCATTGGTGCGGCCAACCGCGACGAAAAACAATTCAGCCATGCCGAAACATTCGACGTGAGCCGCAGCCCGAACCGGCATCTCGCCTTTGGTTCCGGCGCGCATCAATGCGCCGGGATGGCGCTGGCGCGGCTCGAAGGCGCGGTTGCGATATCAGGATTTCTGGCGCGATTTCCGCGCTACGCGCTGAAGGGCATGCCCTTGCGCGGCGGCCGCGTCCGCTTTCGCGGATTTTTGAGCGTGCCCTGCACCATCGATTGAGACGCCGCTGCGGAATGGCTGAATTGACAGCCGGCCCAAAGCCAGCGAGGCTCTCCAGCAACGAAAAAGAACAAGAGGCAGGGATGAGAAACGTAACGAAAATCGTATCGCTGTTTGCAGGCCTGTCTTTGGGTCTCTTGGCCGCGCCCGCGCGCGCTGACGATGCAAGCGAGCTCAACGCCAGCGCTCTCGTCAGCGCCTTGCAAAAACAGACCGGAGTCTACGACCGGTCGACTGCCGGAAAAACGCCCGAGTTTGTGGTCGATCCGACCTGGCCGCAGCCATTGCCGCACAGCTGGCTGCTGGGGCAAATCGGCGGCCTCTATGTCGACCATCACGACCACATCTGGGTCTACAACCGGCCACGCACGCTCAATGACGATGAAGCGGGGCTCGATGGTCCGATAGCCGGAGCCACCGACGCTAAAGGTCAGCCGGTCAATGGCCTTGGATTCGTGCGGGCCAACGGGTTCGGCGCGGATTGCTGCCGCGCGGCGCCTTCGGTGATGGAATTCGACGGCAGCGGCAAACTGCTGCGCGCCTGGGGCGGACCGGCCGATCCCGGCTTTGTCGGCGGCAAATGCAAGGCGGACGACGGCTGCATCTGGCCGAACGTCGAGCACGGCATCTATGTCGACCAGAAGGATAACGTCTGGATCGCCGGCAATTCCCCTGCCCTCAAGGCCGGCGACAAGGAAATTCCGTGGACCACCAACAAGGGCGGTGGCGATGGCTTCATCCTGAAGTTTGACCGCGACGGCAATTTCAAGATGCGGATCGGCGGCACGCCGTTAGCGCCGGACAGCAACAGCAAGGACGGCGGCGTCAACGGCACGCCACTGCTCTATCGCCCCGCGGACATGGTGGTCGATCCCAAAACCAACCGCCTTTATGTCGCCGACGGTTACGCGAACCGCCGCGTTCTGATCGTCGACGCCGACACCGGCAAATACATCGGACACTTCGGCGCGTACGGAAACAACCCGGTCGACGACACGGCGGCCGCCGCCGCCGGCACCTGGCCGCAAGGCTCAGCGAAGGGCGAAACCAAGCCGGCGTTCTTTCGCAACCCGGTGCACTGCGTAAAGATCGCCGACGACGGCAAGATTTACGTCTGCGATCGCGGCAATGACCGCATTCAGGTGTTCGACAGCAAGGATCCCACGCTCGGCAAGGAGTGCAGCAATCCAACCGGCGAGGCCGGCAAATGCGGTTTCGTGACCGAACGTTTCATCAGCGCCAAAACCTACACCCAGCCGGTGATGCCGGGCACCGCCGTGTCGATGAACTTCTCGCCCGATCAAACGCAAAGCTGCCTCTATATCGGCGACAACACCAACCAGACGATTTACATCCTGGGCCGCGATAATCTGGAGCAGCTTGGCCGGCTCGGCCATGGCGGCCGGAGGTCCGGCGATTTCCACTGGCTGCATCAGGTCAGTCTGGACAGCCAGGGGAATATCTATACCGGCGAGGTCGATACCGGAAAACGCGTGCAGAAATTCGTGCGCTACGGCGCGAGCGGCTGCAGCGGCGCGGGCACGGCAAACATCGGCGGCGAGGCGGCGGAACGAAAATAGCGGCGTTTGTCGATCACGAGCGGCGGAAGGCCCGGCGCTCGCTAACCGCCATCGCCATGAGGTTTGTCAGCCTGTGAGGCCCGGCACCAACTCGGCGCCCACTTCCACTTTCATCGTCGACTTGGAGAGATCGCCTTCAAATGGCTGGGACCGCCAATCACCAGCACTTCGCCGATCATGCTTTTCCTCCCGCCAATCGGAGAAGTATACGACGAGCGGGAAGGATTTGTTACACCACCGTGCGATGCCGCTCGATGCAGGTCCGCAACACCTCATCCATCGGCTTCGTCCACCAGCCTTCGGAGAAGATCTCGATTTCGGAATAGCCGGCAAACCCTTCTGCCTCGACCGCGCGGCGGGCCGATTTGATATCGATCACGCCATCCCCCATCATGCCGCGGTCGTTGAGGATATCTTTGGTGGGCACAAGCCAATCGCAGACGTGAAACGCCAGCAGGCGGTCTTTGCCCGCTCGGGAAATCTGCGACGTGAGATCAGGGTCCCACCAGATGTGATAGACGTCGAGCGCGACGCCAAGCGCGCCGGTACGATCAGGATCGAGACGATCGCAAATATCAAGCGCCTGCTTCGTCGTGTTGACGCAGGCGCGGTCGGCCGCATAGGCCGGATGCAGTGGCTCGATCGCCAGCGGCAGGTTGGCTGCCTTCGCATATTCCATCATTTCGGCGATGGCCTCTTCGACCTGTCCTCGCGCCGCCGCGATATCCTTCGAAGGCGCGCTTCCCGGCCGCGAAAATTGCGGCAGGCCGCCGACCACAAGCACGATGCAGGGCGCGCCGAGCGCCTTGGCTTCATCGACGGCACGGCGGTTGTCGTCGCGTGCCGCCGCACGATGTATGGCATCCGCCGGGAACATCCCGCCGCGGCAATAGCCGGAAAGCTCCAGACCTGCGTCCCGTACCGCACGCACCGCGCGGTCGAGCCCAACGGCAGCGACCTGATCACGCCAGGGGTCGATGGCGCGAATTCCATGCCGCGCGCAGGCGTCGATGAT
>CAVVZW010000215.1:0-13726 GCA_963752265.1 uncultured Alphaproteobacteria bacterium | reverse complement strand
TGAATGATTGACCATCTGCAATGTGTGCCACAAAATTACAACCACCGGCCAGTACGCCGAAAAGCTCGGGGTCATCGGCAGCAGTGCGATCGGCCACATTTGGACCAGTGGATCCCAGGCCGCCAGCGCCGGATGGTTTCTGTACACGGTGAGAGAATTGAACTCTGTCGCGGAATGATGAAATCGGTGCAGGGGCCAGAAAGGTCTGGTGTGCAGGATCCGATGGCTCCAATAGTCGAAGAATGTGACGACCAGTAAATAGATCACGATATCCAGAACCACCGAACCGCTGTCCAACTGCACACCAAAAGGGTTCAGCGCAGCTATCACGCGGTTTGAAATCATTCCGGTGAGCTTGTCGCCGCCGAGCGAATATACGGTTCCGAATACGCCGAGATAGCCCAGCCCTAATAGAAGGGCACACGCGATATCCCTGTTGGCGGACGAATTCCTGTGGAAAATCAATCGATTCAGCGCTGACTTTTGCCATCCAGCCAGCAGGAACTGAATCGCAAACAGCGCGAGAATGACGGCAACCATCGTATCGAAAGCGGTCTGAACCACTGGAATTCGAAGCAACGCCGCATAAGCCGCTGAAATATAGAGTAGTGATGTAGCAACAGTCTCGTTGCTGTCCACCCAAGCGAACGCAGTCCGTTCAAGATACCAAGATTCGTAGAGCTGAAACTTGTACAACCGCAGCACGTTGCTGCCGGAAATCTTGTCAATGTTCATTCGAATGCGATTGACGCATTCGTTTTCCGACTTCAGTGGGTGAGTATACCATAGTCCATTGAAGTAGCCCTTTGAGATGGTTTGCGTATCCGCCAGCGTCCAGGCATGGCCGTTGTTGTTCACCCAAAGGGTCCATGCGGCTGGCTGGCGTGTCGTGCTGCCCAACCCATCGGTGCCGACCCAGAATCGATAACGGTCAAAGCGTCGACACTTCGGAAAGCTCATCTCGAGCTGAACCGGTCCCTCCACCACCTCGTCGATCAGCCAATTGGGATAAATTGTCCTGGCCGAACTGCGCCCGTCCGGATAGAGAACCGTCAATTGGTCGGGCTCTACTCGCTGCGTTAGCGGTGGCGCCAGATAGAGGACAAACAACATCACGATGATCCCGATCGCGATGAGCGGCATGATTCCAGGCCAGCTTTGCTTCACATCGGTGGATCTGTTCTGTGACATTTCCATACCCGTTGGTGTCATGACCGTCATTACTGGCCGCGGCTTTGCAGGGCTTTGAACAGGGATGTAAAGGTGTCGCTCACCAGCGCGCCTTCAATGGTGTCGGGATCGCGATGGGTGAGTTCGATCGGACCGGCGACGAGCGGAATCGCACTGAAGCGGCCGAGATACGAGACGATGTTGTAATCCTTCCAGCACCGGATCAACCGCGGGGGCTCGTTCGGATCGACGACGGGATGATCCGCAGAATTGTTCTCGAATGCCTGCTGTACGATGGCTCGAACCTCGTACCGCAAGGCCGCTGCCGCACCCGGCATCCGCCTTTCGACAGGCTCAGCCGTGCGTTCAAGTGCCCTCAGGCCGCGCCTGGCCCCAGCTTCGGTGTTGTAGTCGCCCGCTAAAACGCATTCCAGCAGCCGATTGAACTCGCCGGCTGCCGCTTCTGCGGCGTTCCACACGGCCATAACCACCGTCTCATCGGCAAAGCCGGAGCGCTCCACACATGTATTTTCCAGCCATTCGTAGCGCTTGAAAGCAAAAGCGCTTGAGTCAAGATTCGACTTGTTGAAAGCAAAGCCGAACAGATCCCGGTCGGGATAGCAGTCATATACTTCGCCGCGCGCGACCATGGCAGCGACCCGCTGCTGGAATGGCGTGTATTCCGCTTCGTTCAGCGGTTCGATACGCTCATAACCGAATGCCAGCATCGCTTGCTCGAGCCCGTGGTCGCGGATAATTTCGAGATGCCGATTCGTCATCCAGTTCTTCCAGTCACCCACGATACCTTTGCCGCTCCGAAAATTGTGCTGGTGCGCCCCGGTCAAATTGCGGTGGCCGATGCCCTGCCAGATCTGCTCTGCGTGCTCCGGTTCGATCGCAAGACCCGCATGTGCCGCGATGTAGCAAATCGTATCGGCAGGCCGCTCGATCAAATCCTCCCAACGCATCACGTGATATCTGCTCGCGACCGGCAGGAATTCTTCGAAGTAATTTTTGTAGTGACGAACGATGCCAGAGAAGAAATCCAGATTGGTGAACTTGAACAGCGCAAGATGTTGCCGCATCTCGTCATTATCGTCTGCCGGATCCACATAGCGTTGAATATATTCGCTGGTGAGAGCGTTGATCGAGAACAGTGATGAATTGACAACTCCAACCGGATTGCGCACCGAGGCAAATTTGCGAAAGTCCCGGTAGCGGTTCAATTCCGTCCATAGACGAGGATGGTCGTGCGAATGCACAACACCTTCCGTCGCCAGCACTTCTGCTGGATGGGCCATCACGAGCGTGAAGTCTCCCATGCCCCTGACGCCGAGATATTTGCGCACGCAAGCGCGTTCTGGCTGGCCAGTCTTGAGCCATTTCGGGCCGCCGGCGATGGTTCTGAAGTTGCCATTGTAGATCAGGCCGTCGCTGATACCGGCCGACAGAAACGCTGCTTCGACGGCCTTCGAGATGTAGAAATTGAGGTGGCGAACGACCGCTTTCGTCAATCGCTCCTTGAGATCGAGGCGCGGAGGCGCGATCGGCAGTAATTGGGATATCACGCTGCAAAGTAGCGCAAATCCAGTTCGCGGAGCCCCGATGACAAGTGGACGCACCATGTGCCCATCGCTCCTCAAACGACGACCAGCCGTCTGGCCGCATCCGCGGGCGCGATTTCGCCACGAAACCGTTTGAATAGTGCGCTCGGGACAAGAAGCTGTCCGTTCCAGCCGCCCCGCTGGAGTGCCGCAAGCTCCGCCTTGACCATGCCGTCGTTCAAACGGCGGATGGATATAGCGGGTGCGAGGCAGAGAAAGCTGAGCAGCGTCACGAAATAGGCAGACTGCCTGTCGTCCGCGAGTAGAATTGGGCCGCCGCCCGAACGATCGAGTTTTCCCCATTTCTTCAGATTGTAAAGGGTGAGCACGACGTCGGCGATATTGCGGGCAGCGGGCCGCTCGGCACGCCACATACGCCGCAGTTTTCCAATCATCGGTGCCGGCACCAGCAAAACCATCATCGGCAGTGCCACTGGCAGAGCCAATAGGCCAACGATTACTCCAGCGGAAGCCGGTAGCGGCAGTTTTTGCGAACGGCGGTAGAGCGTCCGCAAGGTTCGGTAGGTCAACCCGTAACCGAACGCCAGCAGGTTGATAAGCGAGTTGGCCATTGCGGTTGCCGCATCGATCTTCCGGTATATCTCAGCCTCGTCCGCGCCCTCAAATGCCGGTCGTTCGGCCTGCCTACCGAGTTCGCGGCGGCTCTCGCCGATCGGGTACGCAAAGAGGCGACCGAGCTCCGAGGTAACACGAAACCCCCTGTACACCCCGACAGGCACTGTGTAGTCGGCCCATCGCAGGTGGGAGGCATTCGCCGCAACATAGGCGAGGTCCCAGTCGCGCTCTGCCCTCTCGGGGATGAGCGCCGCAAGCGCCTCATCGGTCGAGGTGTCAGGCGCCGTCCGCAGCAGGCGGATCGCTTCGGATTCGGCCAGCGGCCCTATGCGGCCCGAAGTGGACGCCTCCAGCGCAGTCGAGGACATGTGCCGTCCATCGTGCGGGCCGAGGTAGTTGTCGGCTCCGGCCTGGCCCGGATGCCACGTATGGTAGGTGAATTCTTCCATATCCCAGATTTCCCGCCGACCGTAATTGATCAGCCGGAATGTCATATCGTAGGGCCCGCAGATGTGGCCGAGATAGTCGATGTGCATGTCGGCGCCTCCGATGGCGATCATGTCGGAGCGGCGCGCGCACATGCAGGCGCCGTAGTTGCGCGAATGAATGGGGTCCTCGGTATCGAGTACACCGGCGGTCTTGCCGCCGACATTGTTGATCGCGCCCTCTCCGAGCACTTCATCGAAGCCGGGATAATTGAACGGATAAAAGTCGCGGCGCAGATTGCGGAATTGGTCGATGTGGTAGACGAGGCTCGGCTCGGCGTCGAAATTACGGATGATGGTCTCGATGAAGGTTGACTCCACCATGGCGTCACTATCGCCGATCATGATGACGTCGCCGTTGGCGACGGCAATGCCGGCATTATACATCAGGTGCTTGTGGTAGTAGACGTTCGGCGGCATATCGAGCACCAGCCAACTGTCGACCTGCGCCGCAAACGGCCTCAATGCTTCCGAGACACGGGAATAGTACTCGATGATGATGACTTCGAAATCCTCGCGTGGCACCGTCTGCCGGGCCAGATAGTGGAGAACGTGGAAGCTCTCCCTGACGCTCCAATCGAGCAGCACCAGGCTGACCCGCGGCTTTTTCCGGTTGGAGCGTTTGATGAACCGCATGAGCTAGCTCTTTGCTCCATCCCAATAGGCCCACCTGATCCAGCACCACATCACGGCGAGACGGACGGCATTGGCGCCGCGCGCCGCGATCACGCCCGGTCGCTCACGCAGCGAAGGGTCGGCGGGATCGATGGCGCCGAGGCGCCTCGGCACCGCGATAGTATCGTCAAGACGCTGGAAAATGTTGTAACCGAGGAAACCGCCGCGGCACCTGACCGCGCCGTTGCGATCAAGGGCTCGCAGGACCTGCAACTCCTCGCGTACCAGGGCCCGCATTGCATCCGGCGTTGCGGCAAGCCGGGCTTCCAGCTCATCCCGTACAAGCACGCGCACTGCATCGCGATTTGCGACAAGCTCGTCGCGCACCATCGCTCGCAACGCATCGGTCCCTGCGGCGAGTTGCGTTTGCGGCTCGTCGCTTACCAAAGCACGCATCGCATCCGACATTGCCACAAGCTCGTCGCGCATCATCGTTCGCAGCGCATCGGTCCCTGTGGTGAGTTGCGTTTGCAGCTCGTCGTTTACCAAAGCACGCATCACATCCGACATTGCCACAAGCTCGTCGCGCACCACCGCTCGCATCGCATCGGTCCCTGCGGCGAGTTGCGTTTGCAGCTCGTTGCGCACCACAGTCAGCAGCGCATCCGGTGTTGCCGCAAGGTCCTCGCGAAGCTCGGCCAAGACCTGTTCTGACTGCACCGCCTTCCGTAGCGCGATTGATGTGGCGATATCTGTCCGGCTCGGCTCGATGATCACATCGTCGGGCGCATACCTTTCGCGAATTGCGGCGTCGTCAAGCGTAGTGTCCAAGGGGCCGCAGTCCCGCCTGAGGGCCACGACCCGATCGGGTAGAGCCGTAATGACGAAATCTCGGATCGGCTGCAGCGTAACGGGCTCCTGCGCTGCCGGCTCGGTCGCCGCTTGTCTGGACCATTCGGCATCGCGTGCGGTTTTGGCAATGAGGGCCGCGAAAATCTCAAGCTGGGTGTTGCCGCGCAGAAATCCGGCGAGCTCCGTCTCGGACAGGGTCGCAAGATCAAGCTCACCAAGAGCGATTGGAACCGCAAAGAAGCACTTTCGCAACGAGACGATGTTGTAACCGAGCACGTTCGTTGCGATGAGGATCGGGGTTTTGGCAAATTCGGCGCGCGAGAACGCCAGCGGCCGGCGGCGTCGCGCCTCTGCCTGTGCGGGCCAGGCATCTCCAACAGAGTCCAACTCGTAGCCGAAGGCCGCCATGAAATCCTGCGGCAACCCGCGAACACGCTGCACGGCCGCCGCCGGCAGCTTGTCTTTCCATCCCCCGATGCGACCTTCCCGAAAAGTAGGGCTCGATTCGCGCTTGATCGCGGCTCGGAAGCTCTGCGGGTTGCCAGGGACGTGCAGCTTCAACTGGAGAGACCAGACCAGCCGTTCAAGCGCGGCGTCCGTGCCGCCGCCGGCGGCTCCCACCATCTCCTCGAACGAAACGGGGATGACATTGGTGCAGCCGAGCCAGGGCAGGAACCGCCCGACTCGATCGCGGATCGAGCCGACCAGCCAGGGGTCGTCGGCCAGCAGCACCGCCCGTTCATCGAAGGACAGCGGAGACAGAAGAACCGACAGCGGACTCTTTCCGTCCAAGTGGAAATAGCTCGCCTCAGAGGCGAGGATGTCGAGTGGATGGCGATAGTTGAACAGCGCAGGCGAACGCAGAAAAGGATGCGCGCGATTACCGAATGGCGCCCTCTGCGTGGCTTCGAGAAAGAACTCGTTGGCGCCGGTGTGGGCGTTGGTGTTGAGCAGGTAGTACCAGCAGCCGCCGGTCGGGCTTTCCGGTGAGGGACCGCCCGACCGGTATCCCAGCGCCTCGGCCAGCTGAAACAGGAGGTGGGTGCCAGCCTTGGGGATCGAGATCAGGTAGAGCGGCAAACGGTTCCAGAACCGTTCCGTGACCGGCGCCAGGACCATCGCCGCCATGTCGTCGGCATAGTCCATCAGCGCCGCGCTTACGCAATCGGCGTCGCCACCGAGCAGCAAAACTGCGCTCGTCTCCGTGCGGGATGCTTGCTTCGGTCCGCCGTCGTCGTTCGGGCCATCAAGGCTAACCAGCCGATCCCCGAATTGCTCAATGAGTCGCGCGCCAATCGCAGCGAACGCGCCATCGAGGATACGAATCCCGATCTTTGTCTTGCCCGCCTCGATCAGATCCGAGCAGGCAGCGATCCAACTATCGGCTTGTCCGGGGTGGTCGACAAACAGCAGCGATGGCGATGGCACTGCGCGTGCACGCTCAGCCGCCCCAACCCCATTCCCGCCAGATATTTCGGCGACCGCGTGCAGCATGGGGCAAATCCGTCGCGACCAGAGCTTGCCGTAACCCGGCCATTACCCGGCGCATTCCGAGCAGCCCGATTGGGTGACCATACTGCCGCGGAGAGCGAATGTACAACGGTTTGCCTCACCGCGTGACAACAAGCGGTCGACGCCTGTCGTATTCTCACTGCGCGATTCGACGGCCACGGCTGGCGCAGCGCGGCACAATCGGCTAACCCGGACGCTTGCGGGAGGCGATAAACGGATGATGCCGTCGGCACGACTCGCAGCGGCGCTCTGGCGCCACGGGGATATGGTGCTCGACCTGTCACTGCAGCAGGTTCGCCGCCGTTATGTCGGTACGATCGGCGGCATCGGTTGGGCCTTGCTGCAGCCTCTGATATTGATCATCACCTACTGGATCGTGTTCGCGCTGGGCTTTCGGGTCAAGATCGGCGATGGCGCAATCGGTTTCACGGCCTACTTCGTTACAGGCACGACCGCCTGGCTTCTGATGTCGGAAGCTGTCGGTGCTAGTGTGGGCGCGGTCACCAGCTACACTTATCTCGTCAAGAAGGTCGTCTTCCCGGTCGAGGCGCTCCCGGCGGCGCCGGTTATCTCTTCGGCGATTGTCCACCTGTTTCTGCTCGCGATCGTCGCTGGTTTCCTGCTGATCGATCGCGGCCTGCCGTGGACTGCCATGCTCGTCCCTTATTATTCGTTGTGCGCACTTACCCTGTGTCTTGGCATTGCGCTCCTGACATCAGCGCTGCAGGTGTTCTTTCGCGACGTGCA
Organism: uncultured Alphaproteobacteria bacterium; assembly: GCA_963752265.1. Classification (GTDB taxonomy): domain Bacteria; phylum Pseudomonadota; class Alphaproteobacteria; order Rhizobiales; family Xanthobacteraceae; genus Bradyrhizobium. Next base: position 6,165 of record CAVVZW010000215.1, on the reverse strand, counting down.
AAAGCTGGTGGAAACGGCGCTCGGGGTGTGGTTCTGGGTGACGCCTGTGGTTTGGCCTGTCGATCTCGTTCCCGCGGCGTGGCGGCCGTTGCTGAACCTCAATCCCGCCTGGTACGTCGTTCAAGGCTACCGCGACAGCCTCATCTATGGAATTCCCTTTTGGAATCGCCCATTTGCTGCGGCCATCTTCTGGGTCACCTGCATTGCCGCGATTGCGATTGGAGCGTGGGTGTTCGAGCGCCTGAAGCCCGAGTTTGCCGAGGTGCTGTAAGAGCATCGCGTCAAAAATCAACCAAATCCGCCGGCTTATCTTGCTGCGCTCACGCTTGTCAGCGCCGAGGTTGGCGACTTTGAGTCTCAGGGCTTTTCTTCCAGATCGTCGTTATCCCTTTGGTGCAGTCATCGTTGAGTTCTTTGTCCTCAATCCTCAAATTCGGATCGAAATATTTCGAAATTGTATCCTTCGAATAAATCAGACCTATATGGCGATTGTCATGGTTCTGCTCGAAAAATGCGCCATCGTCACTCAACATCTTGTCGATGCCGCGACAGTAATTGGCGACCTGGCCCTCGCTCATCTCGGACATCGACAAAGTGTTTATGGCGAGATCGATTTTAAACCCTAACTCAACCAATCGATCGAACAGGTAGTTTGGAACGAATGCGGTGCCGTGTCGGGTGATTTGATCGGCAGTCAAGGTCTCGTCGAACAATAGCCCGTCGCGATAAAATCTCGTCATATACAGCGCTGAAAATATCAGACACTCAGGCAAATCCAGGCAGATATAAACACAGCCCGGAATCAGCTGCTTGACGTAGTAAGAGAGGCCACCATAGCCACTCCCAATTTCCAGTATGATGGGGCGGCGGCTTTTCTCACGAAGCTTGTCAATGATGCCCATTTTCTGCATCGCAAAAATGCGCTCCAGGTAACCATAGGTGTCGTGGTTGACGATCACTCCGTTGATAAGAAATCCGGTCTCGCCAAATTCCTTCGGAGGCGACAGTTTGGATAGCATCGGCATTTTCTCGATCAGCCGTTTATATCGCGTAACCCACCAGGGCTCCTCATCCCGCCAGACCTCTGACATGTAGCCAGCGGCCACATCATCTATGTTGTCGGGTACAGATCGCGGGACCTGAAAACCGTATGCATAGACCAATCCCAGGTAAAACCCGCTAAAAATTTGAGAGAAAACTCGCATCATGCGGATGTTTCTTCGGTCCCCTGAAATGAGAGCCCTGTAGCCGTCATAAAATGTCTGCTCCGGGGACCAATTGGCGGCTGGATTATTGATTGCGATATCAAGGTTCTGTTCAGAGATATAGGCATCCCTCCTGTCGATAACACGAGCGATCCATCCGCGTACCATATCAAGCCTGCGGTAATCCTCCTCACTGAGCGCAGCGCTTTCGCTTGGGAGAATGAAATACGGTGTCATCACGGCACCTCCTTCGCGTCGTGCGCGGCGTCGACCGCCCAGAGAATCTCGCAAGCCGATTTCACACCTCCGACCGGCGCTTCAGCCCAACGACAGCCGCTGCGCAATGGAGCCCTTTGTCAAGCACGTTCGCAAATGAACCGACCAAGCGGGGCACAAACGCGTGGGCGCCGCCAATTCGCATTGTATCGGTACGACCATTGCTTGATCCTGTGTGTTAGTGACCACGTTCGCAGATAATGACCGACTGCCGGAACGGCAAAACGTTTCGCCTTCGCCATGATTGAGCCGGATTGCCTCTATCGGTCGCGTTGGCAGCAGTTGTTGACGGCTTTCTTGGACGCTATAAGGACACGTAAATGCGGCGTCTGACCGGCGGTGCCGCGACGCGAACAGGTGGCCCTGTGTCAACTCCCCGAACCGCCATCCGCATCACCGGCCTATCCAAGAAGTATCGTCTTTTCGATAATCCCCGACAGCGGCTCAAGGAAGTACTCGACCCTTGGCACCGCACCTTCCACCAGGAGTTCTGGGCGCTGCGCGACGTCGATCTTGAGATCCCGAAGGGAAGCACGCTCGGCATCATCGGACGCAACGGCTCAGGCAAGTCTACCTTTCTCCAGATCGTGAGCGGCATCATACCGCCAACGACAGGCGAGGTACATGTCGACGGCAGGGTTGCCGCTCTGCTCGAACTCGGGGCCGGTTTTGATCCGGAGTTTACAGGGCGCCAAAACGCACTCCAGTATGTCCGCCTGCAGGGCATGCCCCACGGCGAGATTGAGGCTCGGCTGGCCGAGATCGAAGCTTTTGCCGATATTCGCGAGTTCTATGACAGGCCCATCAAGAGCTACTCGTCGGGGATGTTCGCGCGGCTGGCTTTTGCCGCTGCCATCAATGTGGACCCCGAAATCCTGATCCTTGATGAAATCCTTGCGGTCGGCGACGCCCGTTTCCAACAGCGCTGTTATGAAAAGATCCACTCCCTGCAGTCGTCCGGCAAGACCGTGCTGATCGTCTCGCACAGTCCCGAGACGATCATCGACCATTGCGATAGCGCGATTTTCCTGGAGAAGGGCCGGCTTGTTGCGCGCGGCGAGCCCAAAGCTGTCACTGATCGCTACCGCGAGTTTCTCTTCGATGAGGCCGTCGAGCAGTACGGCCATATCGCAGGAACGCCGCGCCAACGAGCCTCGGACGGAGGTGCTGACAAGGAGCACGACAACGAGGCAACGTCGCCAACGATCGCCGAGATGTTGGACTTCGTCGACACCGTCGACCGGTTTCCGATTCGCCTCGGCTACAATCCACAGGAGCGAGTTGAGGGCAGCGACGAGGCCAATCTGCTGGACTACCGGATGGAAACAAACGCCAACCCATGCACGTCGGACCATTTCATGAGCGGTATGGTTGTTGACATCCATGTGCTCACGCGGTCGGCAAAATGGCATGATCAACTCGAGTTTGGCTTGGCCCTGCGCCGCAAGGACGGGCTTTTCGTCTACGGCTGTAACTCGGTGATGCGGCCAAGCGCGTTTCGCCGCCATACCCGAGACGGCACTATCGTTTTCTCGTTTGCATTAAGGCTGGCCATACAAAGCGATTATTATTTCTTCAACTTCGGGGTCTTTCGTGTCGCCGCGGGCGAGACCGTGCGCCTCAAAACAAGACGCGACGTCGTGCAGATCGGAGTCCTCGGGACGTCCCATTTCGATGGCTTGACGGATATTGCGGTCGAGACGGTCAAACCGTGATATCCCAGATGGTTGCGGGTCCCTGACGGCCGTCGGGCAGTGCGACAAGTCGCTCCGCCCACAACCTTGCCCGGCCAGCAAATGCGACGTCAACCGCAACAATCACTCCAGCATGCCGGACGAGAAAAGGCGGCTCACAATCGATGTGGTCGTGGTCCTTGCCTTGATCCAGTCGGGAACAGTTGGCGCTCGTCACCCGGCACTCGCAGTCGTGGCCAGCCATCGTGCCGCCAGGTCGTAACTTCGGCAGCCACGCCGCAATATCCTGTTGCACCGAGGCAAACCGGTGATCGGCATCGATAAAGACCATGTCGACCGTCGCTTCGGACCATTTCGCCGCAGCTTGGATGCTGGTCAGCCTGTGCGCCGTAACCACGTTTTCGCCACCGGCTGCGCGGACGTTGCGGCGAAACGTCTCGTAGACATCGTAGGTGGAAGCGATCTTGGCATGATTATCGACGCCGGGTGAGCCTTCCCAAGTGTCAACACAGTGCAACCGGCCGCCGCGATTCCGAACGAAGTCAATCATCACCTGCGTGCTGCCCGTGCCAAGCCAGCTGCCGATTTCGACAATCGTCGGCAGGTCTGTTCCGATTTCGTCGAGCAGCAGGCGAAGGGCTTCACGGTCGAACTCTCCGAACGTATGCACCGGTCCGTCATAGGTCGGCTTGGTTGGTGCTGACATCTCGTCACCTGCTACGGAACCATGGTAGTATATCAGCGCCGGTTCTCTTGCGATCGCTCCGCAGCTGCACGTGCGGCCGCGAGGTTTGGCCAAGCCACGACCTCCTCTACGCCAGCTTTAACAGCTTCCGCAACGTCAAGTTCGCCCAAGCTGTGGGGTACCGTATAGAACACCCCTTTGAAATGCACGATGTTCTGCTGTTTGATTGTTGCAATGAGTTGCGGAGGCAAAACTTCGCCGTCGAGTTCGATCGTATCCGGAATTCCCCAAGGCAACGGCCGCCGCAAGGATCCCCCGGTATAGGCGGTGGCTGCACTGCGCGTTCGCTTGGCCAAGATACCAGTATGGTGGTCCCAAAAGCTTATCTCGTCGAAGCGAGTGCGGATTGGCTCGACATACTGGAAATCCTCGAAGCCGCACTCTCTCAAACATAATTCGATTAAGCCCCGTGAAGGTTTGACAAGGTTGTCAAAGCCTACCGGCCACGCGAAACTGTTTTTGAACGCCGAAGGACTTCCGAAGCTTAGGGAGAGGTCGTCGCGATCGTGAGAAGGGGTCCAGACAAACACCGCTTTGCGCGCTCGGCTCATGAGATCATTCGGACCAAACGAGCCTCGCACCAGACAGATCTGCGGGCAAGGGCTAGTTTTTGACGTGCAGATCGTTCCCGGTCATCGCGGCTTGCCCGCTGCTCCCACGACAACGACGTACAGCCATCCTTCGGCTAAATCAAAAAGATGCGAGTTGAACAACGGGCCGATTATATTTTGTACGACCAGTATCATGCCCAAATCGGCAAGAAAGCCATCTGTCAAAAACATCCGCAGATGGAAAGACCATAGGGCATAGAGGACGATCAGGCCCGCAACGCCCCATTGTATCACGACGCTGAAAGTTTGATTGTGCGGGTTCGCAATCACTTCCGCCGCAACGGCGGACTGACCCACGGCCGCCCCTTCGAACAATTGGAGGGTTGAAAGCGTTAAAACGATGGAATTCGACTTCTTTCACGAGTGCCCATCGCCCAGTGCTTTGAGACCGGAATTCTATGCCTTTTGGCACCCTAGCCTTCAGACCGACAAGGGTTACCCTGAAAATCTGTCACTGTTCAGTGAAAATTGGATCATAGTCCGGACGTCCTTGGGACTTTTCACCGTGACGACAGGTTATGGTTTCAAACGAGGACGTCATTGTGGGACCGCGCGGAATTGAATTGGGGATCTGGAGTTGAGAGTTGCCGTGCCATGGAGTTTGAGCCATTACATTCCGCTCGGCGGATTCCATCCGCTTTACCGCGCCCTGTTTGATCACGCGCCGGCGCATATCGACTTGATCGCCTGGGACAATGTAAAACTTCACCGACATTTCGCGCGCCATCTATCGGATCGCGAGCGTGTCTCAAGTCTGGCATCTTCATGCCAACATGCACACATAAACGCCTCGCCAGGAAACATCGCGGATTTGCACGCCGGCCACGTCTATTCTCCAGACCGGATTTTGACCGAGACGCTTTCCGGCGAAGTTGAATTTCATCATACAGCGCCATTTCCATCGCTTACACGTCCCTTCGTTTTTCATTGCGAATCCTTTGCGCCCGTCTTCTTTCCATGCCTTCGGCAGGGACTCGGCAAGTTTGGCAAGCATGAGGAATTGCGTCTGCGCTACCAGACAATTTTTTCAAATCCTCTTTGTCAGGGAATCTATTCGCATATTCCGGAGACGCTCGACAGTTTCAGCAAATTTTTTCTGGATTCCGCGATTGAAGCGAAATTGTTCAGATCGAAGATCGGGCTGAGCAAGCAATCCGTTGACGCCGCCGAGTTTCCCCCGCGGAAATCCCTCGATAAACCGCGGTTCCTGTTTATCAACTCCGCGCATCAAGGTCCGGAGAATTTCTTCAATCGAGGTGGTCATATCGTATTGCAATTCTGGAAGGAATTCCGGGCGGCCGGACGCGACGGAATGCTTGTTTTGCGTTGCGGGCGGCCAGACGATGGCTCGCTAGCCCTTCACGGGGTGGATCCCGCTTTTATCGGTATTGAACTAGGACGCAGTATCCTTTGGGCGGACGGATATCTGGCAAACCACGAAATTAATGCCCTAATGGCCAGCGCTCATTTCCTCCTGCTGCCGAGTGCCTCCCTTGATTCCGCATCCATACTCCTCGCCATGACCCTGGGAACAATTCCAATCGTCACAGATGCGCCTGGAGCCTCCGTGTATGTTACGGATTGGGACCATGCGATCGTCCTTAAGGGTGTGAGAGACGAGATTTGGCACCTTG
>CAVVZW010000214.1:0-4549 GCA_963752265.1 uncultured Alphaproteobacteria bacterium | reverse complement strand
GATGTCGAGCGCGTCCAGGCCCAGGTTGCGGAGGTTGTCGTGGACGCCGTCGATCAGCTCTTGCGGCGAGATGGCCGGCTGCCACGACCCGTCCGGCGGGCGGCGGCCGCCCAGCTTGGTGACGATCACCAGTCCCGCGGGGTACGGGTGCAGGGCCTGGCGGATGATCTGGTTGGTGATGTGCGGGCCGTAGTAGTCGCTGGTGTCGATATGGTTGACGCCCGCCGCGACGGCCTCGCGGAGGACGGCGACGGCGGCGTCCGGGTCCTTGGGCGGACCCCAGACGCCGGGCCCGACAGCTTGCATCGCGCCGTAGCCGATCCGTTGGACCGTCAATGACGTGCCGGGGAACGTGAACCGGCCGCCGAGCATGGCTTCACTCATGGTGTTGCTCCTTTGAAATGCCGACATGAGCGAGGATAGCCTGCGAGTTACAGAAGTCAAATAATGAAATCTGTAATGCGCGAAAGGAAAAGATTCTCGCGCCGCGCACTTCGACAAATTCATGATGGATTTTACACGCGCGGCGAGGCTCTGGTGGCGGCGCGGCGAGCGCTTCGTCGTCGGTCGCGGATAGATATTTGACCCGGCCGATTTCGTGCAGCCAGGAATGCTCCGGCCCGATGCCGGGATAATCCAGCCCTGCCGAAATCGAATGCGCGTCCTGGATCTGGCCGTCGTCGTCCATCAAGAGATAAGTGCGGTTGCCATGCAGTACGCCCGGCCGGCCACCGGCAATCGACGCCGCATGTAACTGCGTCAGGCCGTGTCCGGCGGCTTCCACGCCGAAGATTTCAACGGAGGGATCGTCAAGGAACGGATGGAACAGGCCCATCGCGTTGGAGCCTCCACCGATACAAGCGACCAACGAATCCGGCAAGCGGCCTTCCGCTTCCTGCATCTGCTTGCGGGTTTCCTCACCGATCACCGACTGGAAATCGCGCACCATCATCGGATAAGGATGCGGGCCCGCCACCGTGCCGATGCAGTAGAACGTGTTGTGCACATTGGTGACCCAGTCACGCAGCGCCTCGTTCATTGCGTCCTTCAGTGTGCGCGAACCCGACTGCACCGGGATTACCGTGGCGCCCAGCATCTCCATCCGGATGACATTTTGCTGCTGCCGTTCGACGTCGACCGCACCCATGTACACGAAGCATTCGAGCCCGAAGCGCGCGCACAATGTTGCGGTGGCGACGCCGTGCTGGCCGGCGCCGGTTTCCGCGATGATGCGCTTCTTGCCCATGCGCCGTGCCACCATGATCTGGCCGAGCACGTTGTTGACCTTGTGGGAGCCGGTGTGGTTGAGCTCCTCGCGCTTGAAATAGATCTTGGCGCCGCCGAGATGTTCGGTAAGCCGCTCGGCAAAATAAAGCGGTGACGGGCGGCCGACATAGTGCTTCAGGTAGCCGTTCATTTCGGCGTGGAAGGCCGGATCGGCCTTGGCGTCGGCGTAGGCTTTCTCCAGATCAAGGATCAGCGGCATCAGGGTTTCGGCGACAAAACGGCCGCCGAAAATGCCGAAATGCCCGTGCTCGTCGGGACCGCTACGGAAGGAATTGGGGATCAGTTTGTTCATCGAACCATCAGCTCTTCGGTTGCGCGGGCGGCGCGAATAAAAGCGCGGATCATCTCGGGATCCTTAATACCGGAAGCGCGCTCGACGCCGGAGGAAACATCCACGCCGCCGGCCCGCGTCACACGGACAGCCTCCGCGACATTGCCAGCGTGAAGACCGCCCGAGACCATGAACGGCAGTTTGAGATCGAGATTTTCCAGCACATGCCAGTCGAACGCCGCACCCAGACCGCCCGGCCGCGTTGCTTCTTTCGGTGCGCGGGCATCAAACAGGATGCGATCGGCCACATCGGCGTAGCCAGGCAAATCCGCCAGATCCGTTGAGGTTTCGACAGGAATGGCCTTCATCACCGGCATCGCAAATTTCCGTTTGATGTCATATAGCCGCGCCGCGGTTTCCCGGCCGTGCAGCTGCAGGAGGTCGGGCTGCAAAGCCTCGATGATGCCGGCAAGCGTCGCATCATCCGCATCGACCGTGAGCGCGACCTTGGCGGCACGCCGCTTCACCGCCTGGCCGAGATCCCGCGCGATATCGAGGCTGATGTGCCGCGGCGATGGCGGAAAGAACACAAACCCCACCATGTCCGCAGCCTCATCCAGCGCGACGTCGAGCGTCTCGCGTGTGGACAGGCCGCAAATTTTGACGATCAGGGACATCGGTCTCAAAGGCAAAGGTTAAGGAAGCCGCAGGCTCCAAAGAAGCGCTTGGCGCGCCTTCTACAACGTCGCGCCCTGCTTGTCTTGCCGATATCCGACCTGCGGAACAGCGGCCGCAGGCGCCGAAGCCCGCTGCTGGGATAGCGCATTGGCGCGCCAATCGGCCAGTTGGGCGCGCATCTCGCGCGCATCCGCCTCATGCTGGCGCGCGGCGCGGCGCCAGCGGCCTTGCCGGAACCAGGTCGCGGAACCGCCAGCCACGACCCCCAAAACAGCGACCGCAATGATGACCACGAAGAGCGGCAGGTCGATACTGAGCGCCGGATCGTGCGAGTTGAACGGATCAAAGGACACCGTGACCATGTGACGATTGGCCACCGCAAAGACGACGAAGATCACGCCAAGCGCGATCAATACGACCGTATTGAAAAATTTGCGCATGATCCTCTCTCGCTCGTGAAGTGGATTTGTGGCCGGACCACCGGGATCAGCGAAAAACAGGTCGGCCTTCTTAAGCGCCGGCGTCTGTGCCTTCGCCATCGCGGTTCAGCCGTTCGCGCATTTCCTTGCCGGTTTTGAAAAACGGCACGCTCTTCTGATCGACCGGCACATGCGCGCCCGTGCGCGGATTGCGCCCGGCACGCGCCGGACGATGCTTGACCGAGAATGCGCCGAAGCCGCGCAACTCGACCCGGTCACCGCGCGCCAGGGCTGCGACGATCTCGTCGAGAATCGCGTTTACAATGTTCTCGACATCCCGCTGATAGAGGTGCGGGTTGTGTTCGGCGATACGCTGAACGAGTTCGGATTTGATCATCGAGACGGGGACCCGGGAACATGCGAACCCGCATTTCTGTGAAAATGTGTTGAACTGTCAAGACGCTAAATGAAATTTGGCGCTCGCGAAATCACGTGACAAACGCCCCGATACAGTCATGTGACAGCCCCCGCGCCCCCGAACGGCGGTGCGGGAACCCTCTATTTAGTTCAATTTGCGCCTGCCGGGTGCCACAGAGCGAGCATGCCCTCAAGACCGAGACGATCGGCGGCCTGCGCTACCCCGGTTTGCTCGATTCGCCGCGCAACGGCGCTCAAACCCAACGCATCGAACGTGAATGCGGCCGCCGTCCGCAGGAATGTCAGGTCACTGAAGCGCGGCGTGAGCTTGTAGTCGCGCACCGGCAGGTCCGCCTTGATGCCTTTTTGCGCGACCAGCCAGGCCACCGCGGTTTTCTCGTCGCCCAACTGATCGATCAGTTTGAGTTCGACCGCCTGGTGGCCGGTGAACACGCGCCCGTCGGAAACCTTTTCGAGTAACGCGTCATCCATGCCTCGGCGTTCCTTCACGAGGGCACGAAACCAGGCGTAGGAATCTTTCACCAGCGCAGCCAGCGCATCGCGCGCCTCCGGACTGGTCGGCTCAAAGCCGTTCGGCGCGGCCTTCAACGGCGAGGATTTCACTTCCTCGACCTTGACGCCGACGGTCTTCAACAGCTCCGAAAAATTAGGAAACTGGAACAGCACACCGATCGAACCCACCAGCGAGCTCTGCTGGGCGATGATGTGATCGGAGGCGATCGCGGCGATGTAGCCGCCCGAAGCGGCCAGCCCCTCGACCACCACCACCAGCGGCTTCTTGGCCTTCAGCCGCGTCAGCGCATCATAAAGCTGTTCGGAACCGGCCGTGGTGCCGCCGGGGGAATTGATGTGCACGATGACGGCAACCGCTTGCGACTTCTCCAGCTGCTCGAGCGCCTCGACCCGTTCCTGGTCGCTGCGGATCAGGCCTTCGATATTGATGCGGGCAATCGATCCCGCCGCGGTCAATCCACCTCGGCCGGGTGCCGCAACCAGACCAAAGGTGACGACGGCCACAATCGCAATCAAGGCCGCGGCGACGCGCCAGAACGTCAGCTTGCGCCGGATCCTGCGGCGATCGACGATGACATCTGAGTCAAGCGACATCGAAATTCTCCCGAAAAGCATGCCTTGAATAGGGTATGCCGTCTTTGCTGGATACCCTTAAAAATCCCGTGCCCTGATTACATCAATTGCGGCGCAATTTGAAGAAAACAAGGCTTATGGTGGTGCAATATTGAGGCTGTTACGTCTACCGTCATAGCGAGCCAACGGGTCGCGCGAATGCGCGCCCGATGACAGGCTCCGCGAAACAATCCAGCGTCTTAACCTGCATTCTGGATTGCTTCGTCGCGTTGCTCCTCGCAATGACGGCTGCACGAATCAAAAGGGCCCCGGTCGAAACCGGGGCCCGTTGTTCTCGGCCAAAAACGCCGAAAAACTTACTCGCGAGGAC
>CAVVZW010000213.1:0-15113 GCA_963752265.1 uncultured Alphaproteobacteria bacterium | reverse complement strand
AATGTAAAAATGTCCCGCCGCGGGGGAGCGATCAAGAATTTTACGTTCACGAGCAAGCTTGGACGCGACACGCCGGTGACGGCGGATTTGCGCCGCGGGCAGGGCCGCGAGGTGATCTATCTCGAGACCAACGACGCAGGCGCGCTGCTTCGTTTCACCGACACCTATTCAAAGGTCGTCGGCGGGCAACTTCAACTGGCATTGGATCCGCCGACCGCGGAGCAGAGCCCGAAGGAAGGATTGCTCAACGTCAGGGACTTCACCGTTAAAGGAGAGCCCTCGCTCGACGGGCTGGTGGCGGGCGGCGCGGTGGGCGCGCAAGGCGGCATCAGTTTTTACCGGCTGCGCGCGGAATTTGTCCGGCAAAGCGGGCAGCTCACGATCAAGGAAGGCGTCCTCAAGGGCGCGACCATCGGTGGCACGATCGAGGGGGATATCGACTATCCGGGCAATCAGGTGCGCATGAGCGGCACCTTTGTCCCGCTCTATGGGTTGAACAACCTTCTCAATCAAGTCCCGGTTGTCGGATTGTTCTTCGGGGGCAGCAATGAAGGGGTGTTTGGCCTCACCTACGAGGTTGTCGGCACCCCAGACAAGCCGACGCTGCATGTTAATCCGGCTTCGATGATATTCCCGGGCGTCTCCAGGAAGATCATGGAGTTCAATACCGGCAAGCAGAACGGTCAGGTCGAATTCCCCGCGAATTGAATCTCGATCCTGGCTTATCGCCGTAGCGCTGGGACGACCAGAAACGGAATCATGCCGAGAACGACGGCGATCAACGCGTAGACGATCAGCGGATTATAGCTGTGCGTGACGTCGTGGATCAGACCGCCGCTCCATGAGCCGAACGCCGAACCCAATCCGCTGCCGATCGAGATAGAGCCGTAGATCGTGCCGACGCGCTTTCCCCGAAACAGCTTCATCGCGGTTGCGGTGAGGAGCGGACCGCGCGAGCCGATCATACTGCCGAAGCAGACGACGAAGCCGGTCAAAACCCAGATGTTTGGATACCATTGCAGCAGCCAGAGCAGGAAAATCCCGAACACCGACATCGCGTAGGAAAATAGAACGGACGGACGGCGCCCAATGACGCCATCGAGCCAGGAAACCCCTAACATGCCGAACAGGAGCACGACGCCTGAAAAACCCCAGGCAGTCGCCGCCTGCAAAGGCGGAAATCCGGCGTCGATCAGGTACGCCACGACCTGCGGGGTGAGCGCATACATGCCAATGGCCGTGAAGAAAAAGGTCGAGAACAACGCCCAGAAGGCGTGGTGGCCCACGGCGCGGCCAAGCGTCCAGCCTTCGTCCGCAACCTCATCCGTGGCCGCCTGGATGAGATGGGGCGCGCCCGACGAGAACAGCCGCCAAGGCAGGATCAGAAGCGGAAGCAGCAACACTAGCGCGGTTGTGCCGAAGATCTGATAGGTGCCGCGCCAGCCGACATGATCGATCAGGAGTTGGGAAACAGGTAACAGGGCCAATACGCCGGCGCCGGTTGCCGAGTAAACCACCGCCATCGCGGTCGGCAGCTTTGGGCCGAACCAGCGGCCGAGCAAAATCGAATTCGGCACATTGCCGATGAGCGCGATGCCGAGGCCGACCGAGACGCCGACGCTGAGCTGGATTTGCCAAAGCTGGCTTGCGTGGGCGGCGAACAAAAACGCGCCGCCGAACAGCAACAGGCCGAGTGAATAGACACTGCGCGGTCCGGAATAATCGAACAGCCGGCCGATCAGCGGCGAGGCGAGGCCTCCGGCCAGCGCACTCAGCGAATAGACCGAGACGACGTCGGCGCGATTCCACCCGAAGCTTTCCGAAATCGGCAGCAGGAAGACCGAAAAACTTTCGCCCAACCCGCGGCCGAGCACCGAGAGCGCAAAGCAGATCGCGAGCACGCCAAGCGCGGTGCGCTTGGTGGGCGTTTCCTTCAGCGGCGTGGTTTGATCCATCTTTCGAGAGAGCGCGTTTCAGCTGACCATCGCAAGCGTGAAAAGCGAATACGCCTATGCGGGCTTGAGCAGCACGTGGCGCTTCTTGCCGAACGACAGCTTGATCACACCCTCCGGTGTCAGATCGGACGGCTTGAGCAGCATCTTCTCGTCGGTGACGGCGATGTCGTTGACACGTAAGCCTCCGCCCTTGATCTGACGCCGAGCCTCGCCGTTCGACGCCACCAGGCCTGCTTTGACGAAGGAAGCGAGCACGCCGATCCCGGCATCGAGTTCCCCACGGGAAACTTCTACCGTCGGCAAGTTTTCCGCGATGGCGCCTTCTTCAAAAGTTTGCCGCGCGGTTTCCGCGGCCTGGCGAGCGGCTTCCGCGCCATGCAGAAGTGCGGTTGCAGCGCCCGCCAGCGCCTTCTTGGCTTCGTTGATTTCCGCGCCTTTCAGGCTGGCGAGTTTCTCGATCTCGCTCATGGGCAGCGTGGTGAACAGCTTGAGGAACCGAACGACGTCGGCGTCTTCGGTGTTGCGCCAATATTGCCAGAAGTCGTAAGGCGAGAACTGATCGGCATTGAGCCAGACCGCGCCCTGAGCGGTCTTGCCCATCTTGGCGCCGGAAGCGGTGGTGAGCAACGGCGTCGTCAGCGCGAACAGTTGTGGAGTGCCCATGCGCCGGCCAAGGTCGACGCCCATGACGATATTGCCCCACTGGTCTGAGCCGCCCATCTGCAAGCGGCAGCCGGTGCGTCGGGCCAGTTCGACGAAGTCATAGGCCTGACAGACCATGTAATTGAATTCGATGAAGCTCATCTCCTGTTCGCGCTCGAGCCGGAGCCGAACCGAATCCATGGTCAGCATGCGATTGACCGAAAAATGCTTGCCGATGTCGCGCAGCATCTCGATCCAGTTGAGCTTGGTCAGCCATTCGGCGTTGTCGAGCATGATCGCATCGCTTTTGCCCGATCCGTAGCGCAGGACTTTGGCGAACACGCCGCGAATTGAGGCCTTGTTGGCCTCGATCTCCGCAACCGTGCGAATGGCGCGGGTCTCGTCCTTGCCGGAGGGGTCGCCGACCATGGTGGTGCCGCCGCCCATCAGCGTAATCGGCTTGTTGCCACTTTGCTGCAGCCAGTGCAGCATCATCATGCTGCAGGAAGTTTCCGATGTGCAGCGAGGGCGCGGTACAGTCGTAGCCGACATAGGCCGTGGCCTCGCCTTTGGCGGCGAGTGCATCCAGCCCCTCGAAGTCCGAAGCCTGATGGATAAAGCCGCGTTCCTGAAGGATGTTCAGGAAGTCAGACTTGAAAGCGGTCATCTTTCTTCGAACCTGATCATTTTTGTTTTACGGTATTTACAGCGAATTGCCGGAACTTAACCATATTGGACTGCTTAGAACGCGCGCGCTGTGGCATTATAAGATGTGCCCGTTCGGCACAAGGTAAACGCGCAAGCTGATTCCCTGCGGTGGGACTGAGGCCAGAATACCATGATGTTGACTGCCTTAGGTCTGATGAGCGGGACCTCGCTGGACGGGGTCGACGTCGCCATGATCGAAACCGACGGCAAGCGGGTCAGGGCGTTCGGGCCGTCCGGCTACCGGCCCTATACCGACGTTGAGCGCCGCCTGCTGCTCCAGGCCCTGACCGAAGCCGTTCATCTGGAAGCGCGCGAGGCGCGGCCTGGCATCCTTCGGGAGGCCGAGCGGGTCGTCACCGTGGCCCATGCCGAAGCCGTTGCCAGCTTCAAGGCCCAGAACCATATTTCCAGCGAAGATATCGATATCGTTGGCTTCCATGGCCAGACGGTGCTGCACCGCCCGGCCGACAAACTGACCGTGCAGATCGGCGACGCCGCCGCATTGGCAAAGGCGATCCACATCCCGGTCATGCATGATTTTCGCGCCGCCGACGTGGCCGCGGGCGGACAGGGCGCGCCACTCGTCCCTGTCTATCACCGTGCGCTCGCGCAGTCGCTGGAACGCGAGGGGCCGATTGTGGTCCTCAACATCGGCGGGGTTTCCAACATCACCTATATCGACGGCGATACCCTCATTGCCTGCGATACCGGGCCCGGTAACGCCTTGCTCGACGATTTCATGTACCGCTCTATTGGCCAGCGCTTCGATTGCGATGGCCGCTTGGCGGCACAAGGCGTGGCCGACGAGCACTGGATCGCGCAGGCATTGTCGCTTCCGTTTTTTGCAGCTCCGCCGCCAAAATCGCTCGACCGAAATGATTTTTCAAAGCTTGTGCTTCGCGATTCCTCTCCCGCCAACGGCGCTGCGACCCTCTCCGCTTTCACCGCTGCTGCTATCGCCAGAATCGTCCCGCTGCTGCCGAAGCGTCCGAAAAGCTGGGTCGTCGCCGGCGGCGGCGCGCGCAACCTCACCATGATGCGGATGCTGCGCGAGAGGCTTAGCCCTGCCCCCGTCGAGGCGGCCGATGCGCTGGGCTGGTCGGCCGATGCGATCGAAGCACAGGCCTTCGGCTTTCTCGCCGCGCGCGGCCTGAAAGGCCTGCCGCTCAGCTATCCCGCCACGACGGGCGTGCCGCTGCCGATGACGGGCGGAATTGTCGCGCGGCCGTGAAACGTCTGGAACTTGACCGGTAGATGCAGGTGCATATAAATTGATGCATCTGCATTTAATTGCCGGGAAACCCGATGCCGCCCCGCCTGACGCTGATCAGCCACAAGCTCTGTCCCTATGTGCAGCGGGCGGTGATCGCGCTCACCGAGAAGGACGTCGCCTTCGAGCGTGTCGATATCGATCTAGCCAACAAGCCGGACTGGTTCCTGAAGGTCTCGCCGCTCGGCCGGACGCCGGTCTTGCTAGTCGCCGACACCGCGATTTTCGAATCCGCGGTCATTCTTGAATATCTCGAAGAGACCGAGCCGAAGCCATTGCACCCGGCCGATCCATTGCGTCGTGCCGAGCATCGCGGCTGGATCGAGTTCGGTTCCGCCGTTCTCAACGATATCGCCGGTCTGTACTCGGCGTCCGACGAAGCCGCCTTCAAGGCCAAATCAACCCAGCTCGAAGGCCGCTTTGCGAGGCTTGAAGCCCGCGTCGCGGCCTCGCCGTGGTTTGACGGCGAAAAATTCTCGCTGGTCGATGCGGTGTTCGGCCCGGTGTTCCGGTATTTCGACGTGTTCGATGACATCGGCGAATTCGGCATTCTCACAGTGAAGCCGAAGCTCGCGCGTTGGCGCGAATCTCTGGTCGCGCGGCCATCGGTGAAGTCGGCGGTGAGCAGCGAATATCCGGCGCTGCTGCATGATTTTCTCAAACGCCGTAACTCGTGGATCTCACAGCTCCAGGCGCGCGCGACGGTATAGTGGTTCATGTCGTTGCCGGGCTTGACCCGGCAACCCATCTCTCGCTTCGCAGGATTTTTTTAGAAGGATGATGGATGCGCGGATCGAGTCCGCGCATGACGAGAAGCCGCACGGCTGACCGTTAGGCGTCAGCGAACGTTGGCGAGCCGCATGTCGAGATAAGCGGTCACCGACTGCATCAACGGCTCAAGCTTGCCGTCGAAGAAGTGGTTGGCGCCGGGAATGATCTGCTGATCGATCACGATGCCCTTTTGCGTCTTGAGCTTCTCGACCAGCGTGTTGACGTCCTTTGGCGGCACCACCGCGTCCTTCTCGCCATGCACGATCAGGCCGGAAGACGGGCAGGGCGCCAGGAACGAGAAGTCATAGAGATTGGCGGGCGGCGCGATCGAAATGAAGCCTTCGACCTCCGGCCGGCGCATCAACAACTGCATGCCGATCCAGGCGCCGAAGGAAAAGCCTGCGACCCAGCAGGCGCGCGCTTCCGGATTGATCGTTTGCGCCCAATCGAGCGCGGAGGCCGCGTCCGACAGCTCGCCGGTGCCGTGATCGAACGAGCCCTGGCTGCGGCCGACGCCGCGGAAATTGAAACGCAGAACCGAAAACCCGCGATGGGCAAAGGCGTAGTAGCACTGGTAGACGATCTGATGATTTATCGTCCCATGAAACTGCGGATGCGGATGCAGGATCATCGCGATCGGCGCATTCTTCTGCTTCGCCGGGTGATAACGGCCTTCGAGACGGCCTGCGGGGCCGGTAAAAATAACTTCAGGCATGAATAGTCCTTGGCGAAATCGACCGGTGTGCCGCTGGCATCATCTAGCGCTCTGGAAGACCTCGCGGAGAGGAAAGCTGGAGCAGACGTTGGGGGAGATGCGCGAACGACGGCTCGTGATGGAGGCCGCGTTCTAACATAGAGCGAGGGGCGAAAAGCAAGGGTTTTCAACATCCCTTCGGCCGCTCAACGTGTTAGAGCGCGTTCCAGGATTGCGGCAAGGCATGGTGCCTCGCTCGCTCGCCTTCCGCCAGAGGCGCAGAATAAGCTTGCGAAAGATAAAGGTATTATTTTACTCTAATGTCAGAGCGCGTCTATTTCGACTGGAATGCAACGACCCCGCTTCGTGACGAAGCGCGGCGGGCGATGACGGCCGCGCTGGATCTTCCGGGTAACGCGTCCTCGGTTCATGCCGAGGGCCGCGAAGCGCGCAAATGGATCGAGGGCGCGCGGGCTGCGGTTGCGAAGGCCATTGGAACCGTGCCGCGAAACGTCATTTTCACCTCAGGCGGGACCGAGGCCAACGTGACTGCGCTGGCGCCTGGCCTGAGACGGGACGGGGCTCCGCCTGTCGAGCGGCTGGTCGTCTCCGCGATCGAACATGCCTCCGTACTATCAGGCGGACGGTTTTCGCGAGATCCGATCGAAACGGTTCGCGTCACGTCCGCGGGCGTGGTCGATCTCGACCATTTGGGTGAATTGCTTCGTGGTTCTCCGCCCGCGCTGGTGTCGATCATGCTGGCCAATAACGAAACCGGCGCTATCCAGCCCATCGCGGAGGCGGCGAAGATCGTTCACGGCAACGGTGGTCTCCTGCATGTCGATGCGGTTCAGGCCTTCGGCAAGATAGCTTTCGATATGAGCGAATTGGGCGCGGACCTTCTCACGGTGTCCGCGCACAAGATCGGCGGCCCCAAAGGCGTCGGCGCGTTGATCCTGGCAGACGGATTGAGCGGGCCGGAGCCTCTCTTGCGCGGCGGGGGTCAGGAACTGAGCCGCCGCGCCGGAACCGAAAATGTGGCCGGGATATCAGGCTTTGGGTCTGCCGTGGCGGCTGCAATGGCTCAGTTGCCGGCCGAGAGTGATCGCCTCCGGGTCTTGCAACGGCGGCTGGAGGAGGGGCTCCGGCTTACCCACGATGTGATCGTTTTCTCAGATCCCGTCCACCGGTTACCAAATACCACTCTTTTTACGGTGCCAGGTCTGAGGGCTGAAACCGCCGTGATTGGCTTCGATCTAGCTGGAATTGCTGTGTCTTCGGGGTCAGCCTGCTCCTCCGGCAAGGTGCAGCCGTCCCACGTACTGGAAGCCATGGGATTTGACCGCGAAATCGCTCAGGGGGCGGTGCGGCTCAGTATGGGCTGGTCCACGCGGGACGCGGACGTTGATCGGTGTCTGGAGGGTTGGCGAAAGCTCGAAGGTCGCTTACTTAAGGAACAGCGACGAAACACAGCTTGAACTATTCTAAGCAGGTGATTTCGTCCGGAAAACATCGTAAGAGACCACAAGATTTGATCCACCGCGGTCCTTGAAACCGCGAGCGGAGGACTGAATGGCTGCCGTACAAGAGACGGTCGATCGGGTTCGCCAGATCGACGTCGACCAGTATCGATATGGGTTTGAGACGCTGATCGAGTCCGACAAGGCCCCGAAGGGTCTGTCGGAAGATACCGTTCGATTCATTTCTGCGAAGAAGAACGAACCGGCCTGGATGCTGGAATGGCGTCTGGAAGCCTATCGGCGCTGGCTGACCATGACCGAGCCGACCTGGGCGCGCGTCAACTATCCCAAGATCGACTATCAGGATCTCTATTACTACTCGGCGCCGAAGCCGAAGAAGACGCTCTCCTCGATCGACGAGATCGATCCGGAAATTCTCAAGACCTACGAGAAACTCGGCATTCCCCTGCGCGAAGTCGCGGTGCTTGAAGGCGTCGTGCGCCCTGAGGGTGAGGCTGCGGCAGGCGGGCGCAAGATCGCGGTCGATGCTGTGTTCGACTCGGTTTCGGTCGCGACCACTTTCCAGAAAGAGCTCAAGCAGGCCGGCGTGATTTTCATGCCGATCTCGGAAGCCATCCGCGAGCACCCCGAACTCGTGAAGAAGTATCTCGGCACGGTGGTGCCGACCTCCGACAACTACTTCGCGACGCTGAACTCGGCCGTGTTCTCCGATGGCTCGTTCGTCTATGTGCCGCCGGGCGTGCGCTGTCCGATGGAATTGTCGACCTATTTCCGGATCAACGAGCGCAACACCGGCCAGTTCGAGCGTACGCTGATCATCGCCGACAAGGGCGCTTACGTCAGCTATCTCGAAGGCTGCACCGCGCCGCAGCGCGACGAAAATCAGCTCCATGCCGCGGTCGTCGAACTCGTCACGCTTGATGATGCCGAGATCAAATACTCGACGGTGCAGAACTGGTATCCGGGCAACTCCGAAGGAAAGGGCGGCATCTACAACTTCGTCACCAAGCGCGGCGACTGCCGCGGCGTTAATTCCAAGATTTCATGGACCCAGGTCGAGACCGGGTCGGCGATCACCTGGAAGTATCCGAGCTGCATCCTGCGTGGCGATAACTCGCGCGGCGAGTTTTATTCGATCGCGATTTCGAACGGCCATCAGCAGGTCGATTCCGGCACCAAGATGATCCATCTCGGCAAGAACACGACCAGCCGGATCATCTCCAAGGGTATCGCCGCCGGCGTCTCGCAGAACACCTATCGCGGTCTCGTCACGGCCCACCGCAAAGCCACCGGCGCGCGCAACTTCACCGCCTGCGATTCGCTTTTGATCGGCGACAAGTGCGGCGCGCACACCGTGCCTTATGTGGAAGCCAAGAATTCGTCTGCGCTGTTCGAACATGAAGCGACGACCTCGAAGATTTCCGAGGACGTGCTGTTTTATTGCGTGCAGCGGGGATTGTCGCAGGAAGAGGCGGTTGGCCTCGTCGTCAACGGCTTTGTCAAGGACGTGCTGCAGCAACTGCCGATGGAATTCGCGGTGGAAGCGCAGAAGCTGATTTCGATCTCGCTGGAGGGATCGGTCGGGTAGGTCCTCATCCTGAGGAGGCCGCGTGAGCGGCCATCTCGAAGGATGGGAGGAAAGATTGTTGGCCTCATCCTTTGAGACGCGCCGAACGGCGTTCCTCAGGACGAGGGATGAAGACGGAAAATGAGAAAACGAAATGTCATTACTCGAAGTCAAAAACCTGCAAGTTCGTGTTGAGGATCGCGAGATCCTCCATGGGCTGTCGCTCACCGTGAACAAGGGTGAGGTGCACGCGATCATGGGACCAAACGGCTCCGGCAAATCAACGCTGTCGCATGTGATCGCCGGCAAGCCGGGCTATGAAGTCACTGGCGGCGAGATCCTGTTCAAGGGCGAAAACTTGCTGGAGATGTCGCCGGATACGCGCGCCGCCAAGGGCGTGTTCCTGGCGTTCCAATACCCCGTCGAGATTCCCGGCGTCGCCACCATGAATTTCCTGCGCACGGCGCTGAACGCCCAGCGCAAGGCGCGCGGCGAGGATGAGTTCTCGACGCCGGACTTCCTGAAGAAGGTGCGCGAGGTCGCCAAGCGGTTGAACATCCCGCAGGACATGCTCAAGCGCGGTGTCAATGTCGGCTTCTCCGGTGGCGAGAAGAAGCGCAACGAAGTCCTTCAGATGGCGCTGTTCGAGCCCAGCCTGTGCATTCTGGATGAGATGGATTCCGGCCTCGACATCGATGCGTTGCGGGTCGCGGCTGACGGCGTGAATGCATTGCGCTCATCGGACCGCGCGATGGTCGTGATCACACATTATCAGCGGCTTCTGAATTATATCGTGCCGGATTTCGTGCATGTGATGTCGAAGGGCAAGGTCGTCAAAAGCGGCGGCAAGGAATTGGCGCTGGAACTCGAAGCTTCAGGTTACGCGCAATTCGAAGACGCGGCCTGACGGATGCGGATGTTATGAATATTGCTTTGGCCAAAACCGGAAGCGGACGCGCGGTGGAGAACATATTTACCGCGGCGCGCGATCGGCTGCCTGGAACCGGCAAGGTTGCCGATGTGCGCCAGCAGGCGTTCGATGCTTTCGAGCGCGCCGGCCTGCCTAATCGGCGTCTGGAAGACTGGAAATATACCGACCTGCGGGCATTGATGCCAGCGGTGCTTCCGTTGGCGGCCACGCCGGATGAGGCGGCCCTGGAGCGCGCTAAAAAAGTACTGAAATCGGCCGCGGTGGTGGATAGCCATCGTCTGGTGCTGATCGACGGCGTGCTGGCGCCCTCGCTTTCGAATTCTAGGCGCGCCGGAGTCCGGCGTTCGCGTGCAAACGCTGCGCGCAGTTCTGGAAGACGGCGGCAATGCCGTCGGCGCCGATCTGCTGGAGAACGGCGCGATGTCGGGCCCGATGGTCGCGCTGAACGCGGCGATGGCGACCGATGGCGCCGTGATCATGGTGGCCGATGGCGCTGTGCTCACGAGGCCAATTCATATCGTGCACGTCGCGACGCGCTCGTCGGCGGCAAGCTACACCCGCTCATTCCTGACGCTCGGCAAGGCTGCGCAGGCGACGCTGGTCGAGAGCTTTGTCGCTGCCGACGATGCCAAGTCCTATCAGGTCAATGATTCCGTCATCCTCTGGCTCGGCGACCATGCCCATTTGCGGCATGTGCGGCTGATGGCAGATAGCGCGGATGCGACCAACATCACGACCGCGGCCTTCACCGTCGGCGCGAAAGCCAGCCTCACCACCTTCAATATGACGAGCGGCGGCAGCGTCAGCCGCTATCAGGGCCACCTCTCGTTTGTGGGTGAGGGCTCCGAGGTGACCGCCAACGGCGTCAATCTTCTCAATGGACGGCAGCACGCGGATACGACGCTGTTCCTCGATCACGCGGTGCCGAATTGCGTCAGCCGCGAGGTGTTCCGCGCCGTGGTCGATGATCGCGCCCGTTCGGTATTTCAGGGCCGCATCATCGTTCAGCCCAAGGCGCAGAAGACCGACGCCAAGATGATGACGCGGGCTTTGCTGCTGTCGGACGAGGCCGAGGCCGACAACAAGCCGGAACTGGAAATCTTCGCCGACGACGTGACCTGCGGCCACGGCGCCACCACCGGCGCGCTCGACGAAAGCCTGCTGTTTTACCTGCGCGCCCGCGGCCTTTCTGAAAAGGAAGCCCAGGCGCTTCTGATCCAGGCCTTTGTGGGCGAAGCTATCGAATCCATCGCGAGCGACGATTTGCGCGAATTGGCGATTTCGACCGCGCAGCATTGGCTGGCGGCACGGGGATGACGATGCACCCGGCGGTCTCAAATGGCTCCTATGACGTCGCCCGCCTGCGGGAGGATTTTCCTGCGCTGGCGCTGAAGGTCTATGGAAAGCCGCTTGTCTATCTCGATAACGCTGCGTCCGCGCAGAAGCCGAACGCCGTGCTGGAGCGCATGACCGAGGCCTACAAAAGCGAATACGCCAACGTCCATCGCGGGCTGCATTACCTCGCGAACGCCGCGACCGAAGGCTATGAGGGCGGTCGCGCCAAGGTCGCCCAATTTCTCAACGCCTCAAGACCTGAGGAAATTGTCTTCACCCGCAATGCGACGGAGGCGATCAACCTGGTGGCGTCCTCCTGGGGCGCGCCGAACATCGGCGAGGGCGACGAGATCGTGCTCTCGATCATGGAGCATCATTCCAACATCGTGCCCTGGCACTTCCTCAGGGAGCGCCAAGGCGCTGTGCTCAAGTGGGCGCCGGTCGACGACGAAGGCAACTTCCTGATCGAGGAATTCGAAAAGCTTTTGTCGCCGCGCACGAAACTCGTGGCGATCACACAGATGTCGAATGCGCTCGGCACCATCGTGCCGGTCAAGGAAGTCGTGAAGATCGCCCATGCCAAGGGAATTCCGGTCCTCGTCGACGGCAGCCAGGCTGCGGTGCACCTTGCGATCGACGTGCAGGACATTGGCGCGGATTTTTACGTCTTCACCGGCCACAAGATCTACGGGCCGACCGGCATCGGCGTGCTCTACGCCAAGTACGATCACCTGGTGGCGATGCGGCCCTATAATGGCGGCGGCGAGATGATCCGCGAAGTGGCGCGCGACTGGGTCACCTATGGCGACCCGCCGCATAAGTTTGAAGCGGGCACGCCCGCGATCGTGGAAGCGATCGGGCTTGGGGCTGCGATCGACTACGTCAATTCGATCGGTAAGGAACGCATCGCCGCCCACGAGCATGACCTCCTGACTTACGCAGAATCGCGCTTGCGCGAGATCAATTCGATCCGGATGATCGGCACCGCGAAGGGCAAGGGGCCGGTAATCTCGTTTGAAATGAAGGGCGCGCATCCGCACGACGTCGCGACCGTCATCGACCGGCAGGGCGTTGCGGTCCGTGCCGGTACCCATTGCGTCATGCCGCTTTTAGAGCGGTTCAACGTAACCGCGACATGCCGGGCCTCGTTCGGGATGTATAATACGCGCGAAGAAGTCGACCATCTGGCACAGGCGCTAATCAAGGCGCGGGAATTGTTCGCATGACCGACATTGTTGAAGCCAAAAATCCTGACGCCAAGGATGTGGAAGGTAAAACTTCCAACATGGAAACCCAGTCGGCGTTGCCGCCGGAGGAAACCGAACGGCTCAGCGGCGACATCGTTGCCGCGTTGAAGACCGTATTCGATCCGGAAATTCCGGCCGATATTTACGAGCTTGGCCTGATCTACAAGGTCGAACTCAAGGACGACCGCTCCGTCGATCTGATGATGACCCTGACCACGCCGAATTGCCCGGCGGCAGGCGAGTTGCCGCAGATGGTGGAGAACGCGGTCGCGAGCGTGCCGGGCGTGGGTGTCGTGAACGTGAATCTGGTGTGGGATCCCGCATGGACGCCGGACCGCATGTCGGATGAGGCACGCCTCGTCCTCAATATGTGGTGAGCGTTGATCGGCAAGAGAGCGGCCTTATTGAATTGGCTTTGGGATTGACCACATGACTGACATGAACCCGACCTCACCGGCTCCGACTTCGCCCGCGCCCAAGGCAAAACGACCTCGTCCGCAGGTCATGAAGCTGACGGAAGCCGCCGCCCAGCGTATTGCCGAACTGACCAAGCGCGCCGATTCCGAGATCGTCGGCCTTCGGGTCGGCATCAAGAACGGCGGCTGTGCCGGGCAGTCCTATACGGTCGAATATGCCCATGACGTGCGCCCGAGCGACGAGGTCGTCGAAGACAAGGGCGTCAAGATCCTGGTCGATCCCAAGGCGGTGCTGTTCTTGCTCGGCACCGAGATGGACTACAAGGCCGATAAAATGCAGGCCCAGTTCATCTTCAATAATCCGAACCAGATCGGCGCCTGCGGCTGCGGCGAATCCGTGCAGCTCAAGCCGGCCGAGGTTGAGAGCTAATACAGTTCAGTCTGCGCTGATGCCATCATTCGCCGCGCCGGGGAACGAACGACTCCGATGGATCGCGACTTCCTGATCGAATTGTTTTCCGAGTTTGGCCCGGTGACGTTGCGCCGGATGTTTTCCGGTTTCGGGATCTCCGTTGATGGCACTAACTTTGCGCTGGCGTTGCGCGCTGGTCTTTATTTCCGTGCCGACGAGGAGACCATTCCGCAATTCCAGGCGGAGGGGTCAAAGCCGTTTCAGTATCAGCAGAGGTCGACCGCAAAGGTCGTTACAGTCAATTCGTATTGGGAATTGCCGGCGCGACTGTTTGACGATTCGGAGGAGTTGGCGGGCTGGGCGAGGGTGGCCCTGGCGGCGGCGCAGCGCGCGGCGCTGAGCAAACGCCCCAGACGCCCGAAAGCGAACAATGCGAAGAAACCGGCGGCCAAAGCCAAGACGGCAGCAAGCAAAAAGCCTCCAGCGAAGAAAGCCGTGAAGAGAAAATCCGCAGTAGCAAAAACGGCACGGCGAAAGCAGCGCTGAGGTCCTAAGCCACCTGGCCCCGGGTTTCCGCCACATATTCCGGATCGGCCTCACAGACCACGCGGTTGCGCCCAGCGCGCTTGGCGGCATAGAGGCATGCATCCGCCCGTTCGATCAGCGAATCGATATCGTCACCAACCTTGAGCATTGACACCCCGACCGAGATGGTGACGCGGCCCAAAATCTCGCCGGTGGACTTCTTCTTCAATTCCTTTGACATCACCGCGCGCCGGATGTGATCGGCGACCGTCAGCGCCTGGCGCAGTGCTGTGTTGGGGAGCACGACGGCGAACTCCTCGCCGCCGTAACGGGCCGTGATGTCTTGTCCCTTGATGGACTGCTTCAGCGACATTCCGACCAGCCGCAACACCTGGTCACCGGTGAGATGACCATAGGAATCATTGAAGGCCTTGAAGTGGTCGATATCGAACATCAGAAGCGACAGCGGCTCGCCGCTATGCAGCGCGTTCGCAACCTCCGTATCGAGCGAGCGATCAAAATATTTGCGGTTGCCGAGGCCGGTTAAGGGGTCGGTGAGGCTTTCTGCCCGGATCGCTTCGAGGCTCTGCTGGAGATTGTTGATTTCGGCTTTCGACAGCGTCAACCGTTCTTCCAGGGCCTTGGTGGTGTCGCGCATCTCGTGGGTCGTCTTGACGAGCGAGTTGACCACCTTCATGACCTGTTCGCGGTCGAGTGCTTTTGAAAGCCGCTCTGTGGCGCCGGAAAGGCTCGCATTGTAGGCGGCCGACATGCCAAGCGCGTCGCCGATCAGCTGCATCACGTCATCGATTTCGCCGATCACGCGCGCGCCGACCTTGTCGACGTACGCATGGCATTAGGGGCGTCGCAGCGCGATATTCTGCGTATGGTGGTGGTGTGCGGTATGGAACTGGCCGGCGTGGGGATTCTCGGCGGGGTGGCGAGCGCGCTGGTTTTGACCCGCGCGATGTCGACCCTCCTGTTTGGCGTGAGCCCCTACGACGTCACGACCTTCGTGGGCGCTCCGCTCTTTCTGGCAGGGGTGGCGATGCTTGCCTCCGCATTCCGGCGTTCCGGGCAACGAAAGTGAATCCTCTGGTGGCGCTGCGGGACGAATCACCCGGTGCGGCGCTATTTGGCGCCTTATCAACCAGAAATT
>CAVVZW010000212.1:0-3564 GCA_963752265.1 uncultured Alphaproteobacteria bacterium | reverse complement strand
GCCCGCGCAGGCGATGTATCACTTCCTGTCCGGCTATACCGCCAAGGTCGCGGGCACCGAGCGTGGTCTCGGTAACGAACCGCAGCCGGAATTCTCGACCTGCTTCGGTTCGCCGTTCCTGCCGCTCGACCCGTCGGTCTACGGCAACATGCTGCGTGAGCTGATTGCCAAGCACAACGTCGATTGCTGGCTGGTCAATACGGGGTGGACCGGCGGGAAGTTCGGCACGGGATCGCGGATGCCGATCAAGGTGACGCGTGCGCTGCTCACCGCTGCGCTCGACGGCTCCTTGCGCAACGTCGAGTTCCGTACCGACAAGTATTTCGGCTTTGCGGTGCCGGCGGCGCTGCCGGGCGTGCCGAGCGACATTCTCGACCCCGTCAACACCTGGAAGGACAAGGCCGAGTTCGACAAGACCGCGCGCGCGCTGGTCGGCATGTTCCAGAAGAATTTCGCCAAGTTCGAAGCCAAGGTCGATGCCGACGTTCGCGCTGCCGCACCCGAGGTCAAGCTCGCGGCGGAGTAAGTGAGGCTTTGTGACCTCGTCATCGCGAGCGCATGTGAAGCGATCCAGCGAAGAAACTGGATTGCTTCGTCGCCAACGCTCCCTTGCGCAAACGCTTTGCGTTGGTCGCAGGCAATGACGGCTTAAATCTTCCGTGCGACTTAATGCGCTTCGTCCCAATTGTTGGCGGCGCGGGCATCGACATGCAGCGGCAGCGAGAGGACGACCGCCGGGAACGGCGCGTCCTGCATCACGCGCTGGACCACCGGCAAGGTCGCCGCGACTTCTTTTTCCGGAACTTCGAAGATCAGTTCGTCGTGAACTTGCAGAAGCATTTGCGCTGACAGCTTCTTCTCGGCGAGCGCGTCTTCCATGTGGATCATGGCGCGGCGGATGATATCAGCCGCGGTGCCCTGAAGCCGGGCATTGATCGCCGCGCGTTCGTTGAAGGCGCGAACCGAGGCGTTGGAGGCCTTGATATCGGGATAGTGACATTTGCGCCCGAACAGCGTCTCGACGTAGCCGTGGGTGCGGCAGAAGTCGCGGGTCGCATCCATGTAGGCGCGGATGCCGGGAAAGCGCTCGAAATATTTTTTGATATAGGCCGAGGCTTCCTCGCGGGCGATGCCGAGCTGGTTGGCGAGACCAAACGCCGAGATGCCGTAGATGATGCCGAAGTTGATCGCCTTCGCCCGGCGGCGCACGTCGGCTGGCATGTCCCTGACGGGAACGCCGAACATTTCGGATGCGGTCATGGCGTGAATGTCGAGCCCGTCGCGGAACGCCTGTTTGAGCACGGGAATGTCGGCGATCTCGGCCAGCAGCCGCAATTCGATCTGCGAATAGTCGGCCGATACGAGTTTGTGGCCCGGAGACGCGATAAAGGCGCGGCGAATTTTACGGCCTTCCTCCGTGCGCACGGGAATGTTCTGCAGGTTGGGCTCGTTCGACGACAACCTTCCGGTGGTGGTGGCTGCCAGCGCGTAGGTCGTGTGCACGCGATGGGTCTGCGGGTGAACATAAGTCGGCAGCGCGTCCGTATAGGTCGATTTCAGTTTCGATACCTGCCGCCACTCCAGAATCTTTTTCGGGAATTCATGGCCTTGTTCCGCCAGCTCGTCGAGGATTTGCGCCGAGGTCGACCAGGCACCGGTCTTGGTCTTGGTGCCGCCGGGGATTCCCATCTTGCCAAAGAGAATGTCGCCGATTTGTTTGGGGCTGCCGACATTGACCGGCTCGCCCGCGATCTCCTGGATTTCGGCTTCGACCCGTGCTGCGGTCTGGGCGAATTCGCCTGATAGCCGCGACAGGACATTGCGGTCGATCGAGATGCCGCGCCGCTCCATCCGGGCCAGCACCGCCACCAGCGGGCGCTCCAGCATCTCGTAGACGACGGTCATGCGTTCGGCGACGAGACGCGGCTTGAGCAGCCGCCACAGCCGCAAGATCACGTCGGCATCTTCGGCCGAATATTCGCTCGCTCTGTCGATCGCGACCTGATCGAAGCTCAACTTGCCCTTGCCGCTGCCGATCAATTCGCCGCGCGTGATGATGGCGTGGCCAAGCCAGGATTCCGAGAGTTTCTCGAGTTCGTGCGAACCGCGTCCGGCGTCGAGCGCATAACTCATGAGTTGCGCGTCGTCGGTATTGCGAAGCGTGATGCCGGCCTGTGCCAGCATCACGGCGCCGAATTTGATGTTGAAGCCGATCTTGAGGATGCCGGCGGATTCCAAAAGCGGCCGCAACGCTGCGAGCGCATCCGTCGTCTTGATCTGGTCCGGCGCAAGACCGGCGGCGAAAAGCCCAGAGCCATCGCCGGCCTGCTTGTGGTCGAGCGGAACGTAGCAAGCGTCGTTGGGTTTGAGCGCGAGCGCAATGCCGCAGATCTCAGCTTGCATCGGATCTTCCGAGCTTGCCTTGGCCTCAAACGCGAACTGACCGGCATCGCGGGCGCGTCCGATCCAGGTCTCCAACTCGGCGATGTTGCGAATGGTCCGGTATTTCTTGCGATCGACCGGGGTGTTGCGGGCTTCCTCGGCGCGCGCCGCCGCCAGCGCCTGCGGCGTTCCCTTCAGACTTGAAGTCTTGTCGCTTCTGTCGCTTGGCTTGCCCGCGCCACCGGCCCGGCCCTTTGGCGAAGGCGTCTCGTCGGCAAACAGATCGCCGCTTTGACGGCGTGCAGGTACGTTGCCGGATTCATCGACCTTCTCGGCCAAAGGAAGCGGCGAAAATACGCCGGCATTTGCCGCAACATCCGCGGCATCCACTTGCGAATATTCGGCGACGCGCCGGGTGAGGGTGGAGAATTCCATCGCCTTCAAAAACGCGATCAGCTTGCGCGCGTCCGGCTCCTGCACGGCCAGGTCGTCGAGCGGAACATCGAGCTTCACCTTGTCGTCGAGCAGCACCAGTTGCCGCGAGATACGCGCTTTCTCGGCATTCTCGATTAAAGCTTCGCGCCGCTTCGGCTGCTTGATCTCGCCAGCGCGTTTGAGCAGCGTTTCGAGATCGCCATATTCGACGATCAGTTGCGCCGCGGTCTTGATGCCGATGCCGGGAACACCAGGCACGTTGTCGGTGGAATCTCCGGCCAGGGCCTGAACCTCGACGACCTTTTCCGGCGGCACGCCGAATTTCTCGATCACTTCGGCAATCCCGATGCGGCGGTCCTTCATGGTGTCGAACATCGTCACCTGGTCGGTGACGAGCTGCATCAGATCCTTGTCCGATGACACGATGGTGGTGGTAGCGCCGCGTTCGCCGGCTTCCCGTGCGTAGGTGGCGATGAGATCGTCGGCCTCGAAGCCGATCTGTTCGAGACAGGGCAGATCGAAGGCGCGCACCGCGTCGCGGATCAAGGCGAATTGCGGAATGAGGTCGTCCGGCGCCGGTGGGCGATGCGCTTTGTAATCGGGATAAAGCTTGTTGCGGAACGTGACCTCGGACTTGTCGAAGATGATGGCGAGGTGGGTTGGCCGGTTGTCCGGCGGCATATCACGCAGCAGCTTCCACAGCATGTTGCAGAAGCAGCAATACGGTACTTAGTCGAGCCAGCAGAA
>CAVVZW010000211.1:0-8017 GCA_963752265.1 uncultured Alphaproteobacteria bacterium | reverse complement strand
CGCGACCTGGTTTTTGTCGTGCTCGCCAATTCCAAGCTGGTGCAAGCCGGTGAAGCGGCGAACTTGCCGATGGCGCATGAAGTCTTTGCCGACCGCGCCTATGAGGACGACGGCAATCTGGTTTCACGCAAGAAGCCGGGTTCGGTTCTTCACGATCCCAAAAAAATTGCCGAGCGGGTGGTGCGGATGGTGCAGGACGGTGCTGTCGTGTCGGTCACCGGCAAGGTGATCAAGATGCGTACCGACACCATTTGCATTCACGGCGACACGCCCGGCGCCGTAGATATCGCGCGTGGCGTTCGTCAAGCACTTAAAGACGCTGGCATCGACGTCGCGCCGTTCAAGCGCGGATAGGCGTCAGGCTGCCAGGCGTCAAAAAGGATGGATGGAAAGCGTTCCGAACACGACGCCGGCGATCAGTGCAAAGGCGCCGTAAAGCGCTGCTGCATGAAAGCCTGTTCCGGTTTTGCGCGACAGCGAACGCGCATACAAATGCAAACGGGCTTCCGCCGACAGTTCGCGCATGGCTGTTCTCCAAGATGACATTCCCTGAGTGGAATGCCGATTTCTGGCAGAAACAAGCCGGAGTCTGAAATAGCGATATTGCGACTTCGAAGGGGCCGTATTCCGGATAAAAATTCTCTGCGAGAGATTCGAACAGGAATTTTATTCGTTCGAATTTTCGCGATCGGGAACCGGTTCCGCTGGAATGCCAGATACAGTGCAGTCCTAATAGACGTCCTGTTGAAAGCGGCCCTTCTTCTTGAGTTCGCCGACAAAGCTGATGGCCTCATCCGTCGATCGCGCACCGTGCTGCGCGATGATGTCGACCAAGGCGCGCTCCACATCTTTGGCCATTCGCTTGGCATCGCCGCAGACGTAGACATGGGCGCCTTCGGCGAGCCACGACCATAACTCCCGGCCCAACTCGCGCATGCGATCCTGCACGTAGAATTTCTTGTCGCCGTCGCGCGACCACGCGAGCGACAATCGCGTCAGAAGCCCTGCGGTCTTCATGGCGTTCAGCTCGTCGGAATAGAAGAAGTCGCAGCTCGATCGCTGATGGCCGAAGAACAACCAGTTGCGCCCGGTGGCGCCGGTAGCCCTGCGGTCCATCAGGAACGCGCGGAACGGTGCGATGCCGGTGCCGGGTCCGATCATGATGATCGGGACCTTCGCATCCTGCGGAAGACCGAATCCATGCGCCTTCTGCACGTACACCTTCAACTGATCTCCCGGCTGAATGCGCTCGGCGAGGAAGGTCGAGGCCAGTCCTAGCCTCTTGCGTTTGCCGATCACGTAGCGCACGCAATCGACTGTCAAAGACAGTTTGCCCGGCGTGGCGTTGTGCGACGACGAGATCGAATAAAGCCGCGGTTGCAGCAGTTCAAGCGCTTCGACGAAAGCTTCGGGGTGCGGGCGGACGCCGGAGAATTTCTGCAAGGCCGCCATGACGTCGAGGGTCGCGGCATCGCCATCGGGGTCGTCGCCTTGTGCCAATGCGCGCGCCTTCTCGCGCTGCGCGCCGCCGGTGATGAAGGAGATCAGTTCGAACAGCGAATCCGGTGCGGGCGCGAGGGAGACCTCGTCGGTCAAGACCTCACGAAGCGTCCGCCCCCGCACTTGCGTCGTGTGCGAAGCGCCAAGCAGCGCGATGATCTGGTCGACATGGCCGAGTTCATTGCGGGCGAAGATGCCAAAGGAATCTCCGACCTCGTAGTCGAGGCCGCAGTCGGAAAGATCGAAATCAATGTGCCAGGTCTCCTTTTCCGAGCCCTCTTTGTTGAGCAGACGCCGTGACAGGAATGTTGCCGGCGCTGGGTTGTCGCGCGAACGGCCAAGCTCTCCGATTGGCGTTGGCGCGGGTAAGGTTGGCGTTGCTGCCGTGCCGGGTGCTGAGGCCGGAGCCTTGTCCAAATCTTCATAAAGCGTCTTCAGCATCCGGGCGGTTTCCTTGCCGCCGGGGACGCAGAGGTTCAGACGGCCTTCCGCCTTGGTCGCAATCGCTTCGGAATAGTCATGGCAATTGTAGCCGCACTGGCCGCAATCCTGTTGCGCCATCGCGGCCATCATGCGCCGCCGCAGCGGACGCCCCTCCGCCAGCTTCATGCGATCGGCGATCGGCATGGTCTGATCGTGCCAGGGGGCTTCGCCGTCATCGCCGTCTCCCGCGGGCCCTTGCATAGCAGCAGCGCCCTGCTCGGCCGACAACGGTGTCGGAGCGTCGCTCAACAGACCTGCGAAAAAGCCATTGAGCCAGGAACGTTGCGCCTCTGAAAACGGCGCACTTGACGGGATGATCTCGATTTTGGGCGGCGGCGTGATCTGGTTCATGAGGAGGTCTCCGCGTCCGCCAATTTGCGCAAGCTCTCGCCGTCGTGGCGGCGCGCGAATGTCAGGAAGGTTTCGGATGGGCTGGCGCGATGCGCGAGATAAGCCCTGAGCAGTTTCTCAACCGTTTGCGGCGCGTCGTCGGCTTTGAGATCGTGATAGACCTCCTGGCCAATGTCGGCGTCCGGACCGAAACCGCCGCCTGCAAAAAGATGATAGCCCTCGACCGTATCGTCGGTGTCACCGACCGGAACCTTGGCGGCGATCAGGCCGATATCGCTGATGTAGTGCTGCGCGCAGGAATGGTGGCATCCGGTCAGATGGATGTTGAGCGGCGTGTCGACTTCGACGCGGCTGTCGCACCAATCGCCGATCGCGGCCGCATGCCTCTTGGTGTCGGAGGCTGCGAACTTGCAGCCGGCATTTCCGGTGCAGGCGATCAGGCCGGCACGCACTTGCGAGGTTTTGACCGCGAGCCCGATCGAACTCGATGGCCTTGACCGCAAGATCGACATTGGCGTCGCGCACGCCCGAAATCAGGAGGTTCTGCCAGACCGTCAGACGGATTTCGCCATCGCCGAGGTCGGCCGCGATCTTGGCGAGCCCGCGCATCTGCTCGCACGTCACCTTGCCGAGCGGCAGCGCCACGCCGATCCAGTTCAAATCGTCCTGCTTCTGCTTGTTGACGCCGATATGGGCCATCCGATCGAACACAGGACGTGGTGCCAGCGCGTCGGCCGGGACGCGGGTGAACGTCCGGCCGAGCTTTGCTTCCACAAGCTCAAGGAATTTTTCCATTCCGATGTTGTCGATGACGTATTTCAGGCGCGCCTTGAGGCGATTGGTCCGGTCGCCGGTTTCGATGAAGGCTCGCACGATCGCGTCGGCAACTTTGGTGGCGTCCGCGGGCTTGACGATGATGCCGGTTTCCTTGGCGAAATCCTTGTGCCCGGTGATGCCACCGATGCCGAGACGAAACCACACGCCGGGCTCGACGCCAAAACCATCCTTCACCTCAACGGCGGCGAAAGCGATGTCGTTGGTGTCTTCCAGCACGGCGATTTTGCCTGCGCCGTCGAACGCGACGTTGAACTTGCGCGGCAGGCCGTACAGCGAACGATCGTTGAGAATATGAAAATGCCACTCGCGCGCGTATTCGCGGGTGTCGATCAATTCCTGCGGGTCAATTCCCGCCGTCGGCGTGCCCGTGACGTTGCGAATATTATCGGCGCCGGAACCACGCGAGCACAGCCCGAGATCCTGAATGCCCTCGATCAGCGCGACCGCGTTCTTGGGTGGAATTTCGCGCACCTGAAGGTTGGCGCGAGTCGTGACATGGCAAAAAGGCCCACACAAGCGCTCAGCGAGATCGGCGAGGCCTGCCAACTGCCAATGTTTCAAAATGCCGTTGGGAATACGCAGACGGCACATATAGGAGTCCTGCGCCGGGGCGACGTAAAACAGGCCGTAATAGCGCCAACGAAAATTGTCCGCGGGCGACGGCGGCGCGTTGGTCAGCGCTTGTTGCTTAAGCCGCGGATAGGCATCGAAGGGATGTTCCTCGCGCTTGAACTTCTCCTGGTCGACAAGTTTCTTGCCCGCGGCGAGAGTCTGGTCCTGCGCTTTGATATGCGCGGCCTCCGGGCCCACCGGCTCTGCATTGGCCTTCGTGCCGCCACCCAGGCCGCGCCCGACCCTGCTGATCTGCAAGCCGGTCGTGAAACCTTCCAGGTAGCGCTTCTGCTCGTCGGTAAATTCGACGGAGAGGGTGTCAATCTTCATGGCGCTTAACGAAGCTCCTGCTGCCGCAATGTGCGGCCTTCACGGAAAGGCACTTGGCTGAGCAAGCATTGGTTCGGTGAAAACCACCGCCCCCTGCTTCATCCAGCCCGACCAGCTTCGTTGCTGTGAACAGTCCATCTCGGACGAAAGCCAGCGGGCATCTGCGTTGCTGGCTGCACTGCAGCATTCAAGTTGTGTGCCACAGCGATTGCTGGATATAATCGATGTTATTTCAGTAGGTTATACGGAAGATATGAAATTCCGTTGGCCCGGCCGATCTACGATTTTTGGGCAACGCGCCCAAAAACTAGCCTGATACGGCAGTTGCCCGTTTTTCTCTCAGCGGCCGGGGTCACGGCGTTCCGGGCCAACCGGTAACGCGGCGAAGTAGGCTTCGATATCTCCGGGCTCGAAGGCCGGGCCTGCAAAGGCGCCAATGGCTTTGGACGCCATTTGCGGCTTGCCGGTGCGCCCAAAGGCCGCCTCGTAGAGGTCGGGCCGGAACACCTCTTGAGCGGCTTTCAGGGACTCGGGACTCATTGGCGTCTGGCGCCAGCGCACCATTTGCGCATAGAGCCAGGCGGCCTGGAGCGGATCGGGCGCGGAAGCGTCTTCCCTCGCCAGTATCAGATAACGGCTGCTTTCGCGAATGGTGCCGTCGGCGCTGATCTTCAACCGGCCTTCCAATGTCCGCAGGATCACGCTGGCATCGACGCCGATATATTCGGGCTTCGCCAGAATCCCCGCGACCTCGTTCCGGTTGTCAGACGTTTCGGCGAACTCGGCAGCATGGAACAGCGAGCGAACCAGCGCCGCCAGCGCTTGCGGATATTTCTCCGCCCAGGGTTGCCGGATCGCCAGCACCTTTTCTGCGGCGCGCTCCATGATGTCGGAACCGAAGTGCAGAATTCGGCCGACGCCACGGTCGACCGCAATCGAATTCCAGGGCGCGCCGACGCAGAACCCGTCGATCTGGCCGCCCGCGATGCTGTCGACCATGAAGGGTGGCGGCAGCACGACAAGACGAACGTCCTCGTCCGGATCGACGCCACCTGCGGCCATCCACAAGCGCAGTTGGTAGTTATGGGAAGAAAACGGAAACGTCATGCCGAAGGTCAGAGGCTCGCCACCCTTGCGGCGTCGCGCGGCGGCAACCCGCGATAGCGCCCGCGCGGTCGCCATCGGATCAACCGGGTCGCCGTCGACCTCGGTCATGATCGCTGCATGAAGCGCCGGGGATACGGTGATGGCGTTACCATTGAGGTTCAGCGTCAACGGCACGACGATCGGAACCTTGATATGTCCAAGTCCGAGGCTTGAGGCGATGGGAATCGGGGCGAGGATATGTGCCGCGTCAAACAGGCCAATATTGAGCTTGTCGCGGACATTCGACCACGACACCTCACGAATAAGCTGGACATCAAGCCCCTCGGCCTGCGTAAAGCCCTTCTCGACTGCGACGATCAGGGCCGCCGCATCGATCAAGGGAATGAAGCCGATCTGGAGCTGACTTGTCATTTCAAGAGCTCCGAAGCCGTCAGGATCGACTGGGCGATCTCTCCGATTTTCTTCTTCTCGCGCATCGCGGTTGATCTAAGCAGAACATAGGCTTCATCCTCCGTCAGGCCCTTCAACTTCATCAGAATGCCCTTGGCCCGTTCGATCACCTTGCGATCCTCCAGCGCAGATTTGGCACGGTCGAGTTCATCCTGGAGCTTGGCGAACGCATTGAAACGGGAAATGCAGAGGTCGAGGATCGGCTTGAGACGCTCCTTTTTCAGGCCATCGACGATATAGGCCGACACCCCGGCATCAACGGACGCCTGGATCGAGGCTGCGTCGCTTTGATCGACGAACATCGCAATCGGCCGGCGCACGGCGCGGCTAACCTGGAACATCTGCTCGAGAACGTCGCGGCTGGGGTTTTCCAGGTCGATCACGATCACGTCGGGATCGAGCGCATAGATCCGGCTCAACAGGCTCTGCATTTCGTCGATGCGCACGACATCGGAAAAGCCCGCCTCGCGCAGTCCCTCCTCGAGGATCGCGGCGCGGATCGGGCTTTCGTCGACAATCACAATTTTAGGAGACGACTCGCTGCCCATCGTTCACTCATTCCCGCGATCCATTGATAGCATGCAACGTGCCGGGTCAAAGCCTTGTAATTGTAGCCAATTGGGGTTAGCTCCTGCCCAATTATCGGACAGATCAGAATGTCGCAGGCTACAGCGCCAAAAGTCAGCTTTGTCTCACTCGGATGCCCCAAAGCGCTGGTGGATTCCGAGCGCATCATCACGCGGCTGCGAGCCGAAGGCTACGAGCTGGCGCGCAAGCATGACGGCGCTGATCTTGTCATCGTCAATACGTGCGGTTTTCTCGACAGCGCCAAGCAGGAATCGCTCTCCGCGATTGGCGATGCGATGGCCGAAAACGGCAAAGTGATCGTCACCGGCTGCATGGGCGCCGAGCCCGATCAGATCGAGAAGGCCTATCCCGGCGTGCTCTCCATCACCGGTCCCCAGCAATATGAAAGCGTGCTCGAGGCCGTTCATCGCGCACTGCCGCCCGCGCACAATCCGCATCTCGATCTGGTGCCGCCGCAAGGCATCAAGCTCACGCCACGGCATTACGCTTATTTGAAGATTTCCGAGGGCTGCAACAATCGCTGCTCTTTCTGCATCATCCCGAAACTGCGCGGCGACCTGGTGTCGCGGCCCGCCAACGACGTGCTGCGCGAGGCCGAGAAGCTGGTCGCAGCCGGCGTCAAGGAGCTGCTGGTCATTTCGCAGGACACGTCGGCTTACGGCGTCGACATCAAATATGCGGCCAGTCCCTGGAAGGACCGCGAAGTCCGCGCGAAATTTTTCGATCTAGCTCAGGCGCTCGGCGAATTCGGTGTGTGGGTGCGGCTGCAATACGTCTACCCCTACCCCCATGTCGACGAGGTCATCGGCCTCATGACCGAGGGCAAGGTGCTGCCCTATCTCGACATCCCGTTCCAGCACGCAAGCCCGGAAGTGCTCAAAGCCATGAAGCGTCCGGCCGCGCAGGAGAAGACACTCGCGCGGATCAAGAGCTGGCGCGCGCAGTGTCCGGAGTTGGCGCTGCGCTCGACTTTCATCGTCGGCTTTCCCGGCGAGACCGATGCCGATTTTGCTGAACTGCTCGACTGGCTTGAAGAAGCCGAAATCGACCGGCTCGGTTGCTTCAAATATGAGCCGGTCAAGGGCGCGCCCGCGAACGCGCTTGGGCCGGTCGTACCCGACGAGATCAAGCAGGAGCGCTGGAATGCGCTGATGGCGCGGCAACAGAAGATCTCGGCGCGGCGATTGAAGCGCAAGGTCGGCACGCGCCAGCAGGTGATCATCGACGAGGTCGGCCCGACTGTCGCCAAAGGTCGTTCAAAGGCCGATGCGCCCGAGATCGACGGCGCGGTCTATCTCTCGAGCCGCCGGCCGCTGAAAGTCGGCGAGATCGTCACCGCGAAGATTGACCGCGCCGACGAATACGACCTGCACGGCAGCGTGGCGGGTTTCTGAACAGGCTTGACAGCATTGCCTGTTGCGCTGTATCTGCCGCCCTCATGAATTTCAACCGGACCATCGCTTGCGCCGCCTGCCGTCGTCACCGCCGTGACGAGGATGGGGCGCGCCATGTCCGACGACTGAGCTGAACACCTAAATCAGCAACGTTTTCGAGAAGGCCGCAACCCCAGAAGTTGCGGCCTTCTTGCTTTTGTCCCCCTTTTCACCCGCAAACCGCCAGGAGAGTTTGATATGACCCACGCGACGCATTCGTTCGACGCGCTGATGGAAATCACAGCCCGCCCGCCGGTCGTCTTCGTGCGCGGTGAAGGCTCATATCTCTGGGATGACACGGGGAAACGCTATCTCGATTTCATCCA